>JANXWM010000396.1 GCA_025351145.1 Chitinophagaceae bacterium | reverse complement strand
AAACTTGATGAAGCGGATAATATTGAATGGAACTTTAAATATCGTGGCCACCCGCTTACTTTACAATACAGCATTTACACCGGCGTTACTTTAGCCCCACAAAATGGTAAAGATGCGAAAGTTGCAGATAAGGTTGCTGTTATTCTAAAGAGTAAAGCTTAATAAGGGTTGGTTTCTATCGAGTCAAGTATTTTGTAATAACTTACATACCTGTCCATCGAAATATCTCCATTCCCTGCTTCCACAATCTTTTTTACAGCACACCCCGGTTCATTTATATGAATGCAATTATTAAACTGGCATTCGTGTAAATGTTTGCGCATTTCAGGAAAGTAATGCGACAGTTCTTCTTTTGGAATATCTGTTATTCCAAATTCCCTTATGCCTGGTGTATCAATAATTTTGCCGCCAAAAGGCAGGTCAAACATTTCTGCGAAAGTAGTAGTATGCAGGCCTTTTCCGCTCCAGCCGCTTACATCCTGTGTGCGTAACTTGAGTTCCGGAAAAATAGCATTGATAAAAGTGGATTTGCCCACGCCACTGTGGCCGCTCAGCAGTGTTACCTTATCTTTTAAAATATTTTTTAATTCATCCAGACCCTGCGGTTGCTCCATGCTCGTAAGTAATACAGGATAACCAATTGCACTGTACATCTCTTTCAATTCCTCAAACTTTTGTAATTCCTTTTTTTGGTACAGGTCGGCTTTATTAAAAACAATTACAGGTGGTACATGAAAAGCTTCTGCCGCAACAAGAAAACGGTCAATAAACCCCTGCGAGGTTTTGGGCTCTTTTAAAGTTGCAAACAGCAAAAGCTGGTCAAGATTAGAAGCTACAATGTGGCGTTGATGATTATGGTGCGGCGTAGAACGGGCAATGTAATTTTTGCGTTCATAAATATCAGTAATCAACCCGGTTTGTTCTGTTTCGTTTTCCACTTCTGCTTCAACTGCATCACCCACTGCAATGGGGTTGGTAGAAGTAAAGCCATCAATTTTAAAAATGCCTTTAATACGGGCATTCATCGATTGCCCCTGTTCGGTTTTAACCACATACCAGCTACCCGTAGATTTATAAACAATGGCTTTCATTAAAACGAAGGTAAGAACCGTTTGCGGTTTATAATTTTTGGTTAAAGCAAAGGGATTTTTTTAACCGGGCAGCAGAATATGAATGAAGCTTTACTTGCGTCGCACTCTTGTACTACGGAACATGCCCCGACAAAGCGAAGAAAAACCTTTTAATCTTTTAGCAACCACACCCAAACTTTGCTGTGCATGGGCATAATACTTGCCATATGATTTAGCATACCGCTGTTTTGTGGCGTTGCATTTTGAACAGGAATATCAGAAATAAATATTCTGCCCTGTTTTGGAAATGCATTCATCTCCCGGAAACTATAGACAACTGAAGAATCTGCATGCATGGCTGCAAGCCCATTGCGTATCTGTCTTTGAGTATTATATCCATCATCTTCATGAAGCAAAGAATAATAGCTGCTGTATGGCGTTTTTGAAGCAGCAGATATCCATGGCGCAGGCATATCAAAGTTTGATAAAAAATCCTGCGGTCCTGAAAGCATAATAACTTTATGAACTTTAAACGCATGCCCTATATAACTTACATGCCCCGCGCCCTGCGAATGACCTGCAAGTGTAACACGTTCCCATATTATTTGCCCATGATCCAAAAAATTATTCCAGCCTTCCCCTGGTCTTGTCTTTGAAAGGTATATTACCAGTTGGATTATGCGGTTAACAATACTGTTCAACGAATCTACATTAACGGAATCAGATACAGGTGTACCAAAATCCAGCTCCTGCCTGAATTTATTAAAAGCTGCTTTATCTGTACTGTTAATAAAACTTGCGGTATTACGGTTATTAGGATAGTCAATACTGATAGCATGATAACCTTCAAGCGCTGCAACGCTGTCAAAAGATCTCATTACATCACCGGGTCCTGTAGTTCCCGGAATACTTATAAGCAATTTTTTTCCGGAAGTGTTGCTCATATTAACAGTAACAAAATGACCACTGTGTATTTTTTCTATTCCCGTATAAGTACTGTCAGGTTGTATGTAATAACTTTTTACCTGCGCAATGCATACACTACACGATATAATAATTACGAAAAAAAAACTGCTAATGATTTTCATTTTAGACTAGTTTAAAGCATTGGCTAAAGTACTGCGAAAGTTACTATACAAAATCTGCAGTGAGAGAAAATATTGTTTGTTTGAAGCTAAAGTATTTCATTGCATCACCTGTTGTCTAGCTTCTTCCAGTGGAAGAAGGTCTCACTTGTGCTGTAGAATATATATATCGTCCGCTAAGGAAACATTCCGTCTCCACAGATTCTGTGGAGACGGAAGCTTTGGCTAAAGTTAGTACATAAAATCACTGTTTCAATTTCCCCATAAATGTTCCGTTTGGCTGGGTAGAGGTGAGACCCGTTGCTTTATCGCCGTTCATTTCAAAATGCAGTTTGAAACCGCTTACATTTTTTATGCCGAATGTATCGGGTGATAAGGGAACCAATTCATATGCACCCTGTCCGTCTGCGGATACCCAAAGTGCAGCATCTTTTGCAATAACAGTAGAAGTAACCGACATGCTTTCGAAAACATATATGCCTGCATATTTTTGTAGTTGATCTGGTGTAAGTTTAAACACTTCTTTTCCCTGCATGCTGTTTATTTTTTGCAATGTCTCATCACTCTTGCTTATGGCAAATGCTTTCTGATAATACGTAATTGCATTTACTGTATCTTTTATCGACGCAAGTAAATCTCCGTATGCAATGTATGCATTGCTGCTTGTCGGATAATTATCAATATTCAGTTTGTAAAACGCTGCCGCTTTTGTAAAGAACTTACTGTTTAAAGACTGGTAAGCCAAACCATTTATAAGCACTTCAGGCGGCGAAACTTTGTAGCCCAGTTCTTTTGAAACAGTTTGATAATGCGCCTTGTATTTTGCAACAAAAGCTGTGGAAGAATCTGTAAAATCCTGCGTCGTGAATTTATATTTGTAATAGCTAAAAATAAAACGCAACGCATTGTATTCAGTTATCAAAGGAACAGAGCCATGATCGTCATCTGCATAATATTTACTGGCAAACTGTAAACTGTTTTGCTTATTTGTTTTGATGAATTTATCAAGCGCAAAAATGGAACGGATATGCCTTGTTGTGGCGGTAGTATCTTTCAGCATTTTTTCAATCGTCATTCCTTCGGGCATTGTGTTGGCAATGCCGAGATACAATTTTATGCCATTATATTTTTGTTGTGCAAGTTTCTGTTCTGTGGCTTTTAAAAATCTTTCTTTATCATACCACATGCTCGGGTCAATAGCTATATAAGCATTGAATAAATTAGTATGATTGGTGAGTACATTCATCACCGTTAATCCGCCAAATGAATGACCAATCAACATTCTGTAAGGTTGTGTTGGATACACCGAATCAATATGCGGCATCAACTCCTTTTCCATAAAGGCGACAAAATTTTCTCCGCCACCTGTGTTTTTTGAAGCGTTGCTGTCCATATTCGGCAGGTCGCTTTTTATATGCGTAGGCGTTAGATCCCTTGTGCGGTCTGTGTTTGGTATGGCAACCACGATCATCTGTGGAAAATTTGAGTTGCCGTTCGCTTCGCTTAATTGCTGTATCACTCCAACCACTGATTGAAAATGCGAATCGCCATCCAATAAATAAACTACAGGGAAACGGGTGGTTGAATCATTGGTTCCTAAAAACCCACTGGGAACATACACCCATACTTTTCTTTGTTCGCCTAATATGTTTGAGTAAACACTGTCAACCTTGCCAATCACAATTTTATTTTCTGTTTGTGCAGGCACGCAGAAGTATAGCACTGCAAATAATGCAGTGAAAAGAAATGATTTCATAATAAAGATTTTGTTTAAATAGTTAGAAGAATATAAAGTCTAAAAAAGTGAGTTTGAACTTTTGGAGCCAGGCTACATTACTACTATAAAGCTTTTGTTGCGTCGCACTCTTGTACATTTTTTCTTTACTGAGCAATGCGCATTACTCAGTTTTTTAAATTTAGTTTGCAACTATGACTTTAATGCTGAAGTTGCCATTTATTCCGAATGATGAAAGGATTGCGACGCAACGAAGATGCTATGAAATACCAGAGCTTGTATCATAAAAATTACAGCATTTAAATTTGCGGGTCATTGCCTTTTTCTACATACTCAAGTATATCACCCGGTTGACAATTGAGCACTTTACAAATTGCTTCCAGTGTGCTGAAACGAACAGCTTTCGCTTTGCCCGTTTTTAAGATAGAGAGATTCGCCAATGTGAGATCAACTTTTTCTGAAAGCTCATTCAATGACATCTTTCGTTTAGCCATCATTACATCAAGATTTACAATAATCGGCATAGGTTATACGGTTAATTGGTTTTCTTCCTCGATTTCGATACCACGCTTGAATATCTGTGAAATGATATAAACAACACCTGCCATAAAAAGGTATTCATCCCCGCTATTGTTGGCCGGCAATTGTATGCCCGTATCCTGCTTGAGGTAGTAAGTATAGGTCTCCCAGAAAAAGGAGCTCATAATCCAAACACCCAGCGACAGGTAAGCGATTGCTTCTAATTTTTTTTCTACTTCCCTCGAAAAAGGGGTTTTAAGTTTAAGCTTCGTCAGCAAGGCATATACTACGTACCAGATAGTTGCTTTTAACATCGAAACCGCAATGGTTAAACACATGGCGTAAGAATAATACGCAATACTTTTCTCACGGATATTGAATATATCCAGGTTAACCTCGTAAGTGCGTTTTGCCCAATCAGTGTTTATAAAGCTTGCTACAAAATTGGTTAACTGGGCTCCGCAGTCAATTGAATACTTAATGAAACCCATAAATGCAAGGATTCTGAGTACTACTAAAATTTTTTCTGTTCTTGTTTTCATTGTTGTTGTTTTTAAATAATAATGCAAATATAAATAAATATTTATTGATAAACAATAAATATTTATCAAATAAATTATTTTTTCTTGTTGATCTAAGAATATCTGACTGTGTATCAACACGCTGCGAAAAGAAAAAATAGTAGTGTAACTATTACAATTAAAGGCGCAGATGGTATTGTTGCTTCAGATGCTTTATTGTTTGTGGGGAGAAGAATATTTTGTAGCAAGCTGTAGTATTTCATGGCATCGCCTGTTGTGTCACTCACTTGTACGTTCGGAAATTTATTGAGCTTTTATTGAAGTCTCCCAGCAACGGCGGCGTTGCGTCATGTGGCGAAATAAGTCGCAAATTTTTTTGCTGATTTTCAATTAGTTAGTATCGACTTATATAGAAGCGTAGGTTGACGGGGGACAACAACGTCAACGGTAAGGAGAAAAGATTGTTTGTTTACCAGCTAAGGTATTTTGTGACGCAGGCCTATGCCACGTTGCGTTTCCTCATGCAACGGAACCCAGGGTCGCACTCCTGTACTGCATAACAGGTATTGTCATTAAAAGCAGCACTTGTTTATGGGCCATTAAACACCAACAGCAAAATCCGGGTTTACCGCGGTTATTAAAATTATTAGTAGCTTACCTCTTAAAACAAAGCATATGAAGAAAATACTTTTTTCATTTTTAATGTTTGCGGCAGTGAGCGTTTTGTTTCAAAATAAAACAACCGCACAAACCGGAAATTCATCTGCATCTCTTTTAAGGCATATTGTAATGATAACCTTTAAACCGGATGCACCTGCCGACAGTATAAAGGCATTGGATGATATTTATGTAAGCCTTGCAAAAAACCCGCTGGTAAAAGATTTTGAGATGGGCATAAATGTATCAACACGGGATACTTTGGTAAAGCATGTATATGTAACAACTTTTACTTCTAAAGATGATATGGATAATTACAAAAAAATTCCCTCGTATTCAAGGCTCTTTAAAATTTCACTTGCTGTTGCTGATGATGTAAATGTGGCTGATTACTGGATAAAAAAATGATTTTTCTTTTCATTGATGCTGTTCCTTTCGCTGCGGTAAATGCTCAGTAAAGTATCTGAAAGTAAAAGAGTGCGACGCAAGAGGCGATGCCATAAAATACTTTAGCCCGGACCAAAAAATCTCTCAACAAATTTGAATGTACAGGGTTTATGCTTTCTAAAACTTTTGTTTACTTAATTTGCAGCTCTTCATTTAAAATTTATGATTCATTACAACAAGTTTGTGCTCGATAATGGTTTGCGTGTGCTGGTGCATGAAGATGTATCAACCCCCATGGCGGTTGTAAATGTGATGTACGATGTGGGCGCAAGGGATGAAGACCCCAACAAAACCGGCTTTGCGCATTTATTCGAACACCTGATGTTTGGCGGCAGCATCAATATTAAAGACTACGATGAGCCACTGCAAAGGGCCGGTGGCGAAAACAATGCTTATACCACCAACGACCTTACCAACTATTACTGTCAGTTACCGGCACAAAATATAGAAACCGCTTTCTGGCTTGAGAGCGACCGTATGCTGAGCCTCGCCTTCAGCAAAAAAAGCCTCGATGTGCAGCGCAAAGTGGTATGCGAAGAGTTTAAGGAACATTACATTAATCAGCCTTACGGCGATGTTTGGCATAAAATGCGTGAGCTTGCTTACACTGTTCACCCTTACCGTTGGATGACGATTGGCAAAGAACTGAGCCATGTAGAAAATGTGCAGCTCGATGATGTAAAACATTTCTTTTTTAAACATTACCGCCCCAACAATGCGATACTTGTAGTGGCCGGCAATGTAAAAACCGAAGAGGTAAAACGCCTTGCCGAAAAATGGTTTGGCAGTATACCCATAGGTGAAACTTATAACCGCTTATTACCGCAGGAGCCTTTGCAAACGGCAGCAAAAAAACGGGAAGTTACGGCTGATGTTCCACTTGATGCCTTCTATAAAACATGGCATATGCCTTCGCGTTTAGATGCCGGTTATTATGTAACCGAATTAATTACAGAGGTATTGGGCGGCGGCGCTTCATCGCGTTTGTACCAAAGCCTTGTAAAAGAAAAGCAACTCTTCAGCAGTATTGATTGTTACCAGTTTGGCAGCATTGATGCGGGCCTTGTAACCATTGAAGGCAAATTGGTTAAAGGAGTAAAAATGGACGCGGCTGAAACTGCTGTGAAAGAAGAACTAAACAAAATAAAAAGCGATGCGGTTGGTGATCATGAATTACAGAAAGTAAAAAACAAAACAGAAAGCATTATTACTTTTGAAGACATGACCATCATGAGCCGTGCTGGCAGCCTCGCCAATTACGAACTGCTTGGCAACGCCAATTTGATGAATGAAGAAATGGGAAGATACCAGGCCATTACCACAGAAGATATTTTAAAATACAGCAAAGAAATATTTGCCGAAAACAACAGCAACACTTTGCTGTACCACAGTAAAAACTAAATTGATTAAATGCGTTTAAAAAGCCGGAGCAATTTTATTGTCCCGGCTTTTGAATTATATGGCATCGCCTCTTGCGTCGCACTCTTGTACGTTCAGAACAATTGTGATCTGTTCACGGTCAACCTTCGGCCAAAAGATCCGGCAGTACAATGGTCCGTCTCAGATGGAAATAAAGTTTCACAAAGCTTCAATGCCGGGTACAAAATATTTTATAGGGCGCAATAAATTGAGTGGCCTTTTTTCAAACTTGTTATCACTAACTTTACAGCCGTAAACATATTTGTAAATGGCGTCGAAAATATCAGAAGGTGTTGAGATAAATGTGGAAACCTACTACCAGGCCGATTACAGCAACCCTGTGAACAACGAGTTTATGTTTGCCTACCGTATTACCATTCACAACCACAACAATTTTACCATTAAACTTTTGCGCAGGCAATGGTATATTTTCGACAGCAACGGCGAGCAGCGTGAAGTAGAGGGTGAAGGTGTGGTAGGTGTTCAGCCGGTGTTGCCCCAGGGTGAACAATTTCAGTATGTAAGCGGTTGTAATTTAAAAACTGAAATTGGCCGCATGTATGGTTTTTATACTATGGAAAACCAAAATACTAAAACCAATTTTAAAGTAAAGATCCCTCCGTTTGAAATGATTGTTCCGTTTAAGAATAATTAGCGGATGTGCAGATATGCAAATGAAAAAGCAAATGCAAAAAAAGTATATGCATCTGCATATCCACTCATCCGCACATTATTTAGGCTTATACTTTGCTTCTTCAAAAATCTGTTTGGCTGGTGTTTGCAGTAATTGTTCCAGCGTTGTTTCAGGTTTTATTTCCATCCATTTTTTAATGATCTGCCAGCCAGTGAACTGTCCTATAAAACCGGGTGATCCATTACCCAGGATCTCTGTTTTAGGCGCATCGTTCATATAGTCCCTTGTTAAAGCAGGGTCTGACGCGTATAGTAAATTATTCTGCAGAAAATAATTCCAGATCATTGCTTCGTTATCGTAACAGCCATCCAGCTGAATTTGAGTATAGCCCGTTTTTAAACTGTCTGCCGTTTCGGGCAGCAGCTTATCGAGCAGGAATAAACGCTTACCCGCTTCTACCATTTGATAGACCATCGGCATGTCGCCCTGCGGTGCGGGATAAATATCATCAATGATGTTTTTTACGCAGTTAACAGGAATATACTGCGGCTCAAATCGCCTTGACTGGTATAAAGGATATACTTCTTCAATGTACCCGGTGTGGTAAACCGGGAAATCTTTTCCCAGGTATAATTGTAAGCCTACTGCAAGGCCTGCTGAGGTAAGCACATTTGCATAACCTTCAACCGGACCAATGAAAGTAACGATATGCTGCGGCAGTTTATACCTGGGAAAATAATACTGAACAAACTGTAAACCCCTTTCAATTTCTTTCTGTATTTTTTCTGTGTTTGCAAATAACAGTTCAGCGGAATCGTAAATGGGTTTATAATCGTGAATAAACATTTTTACTTTTTGCGCAGCACTGTCGGGTTGTGGCGGAACAGCGAGAATATTGTATAAAAAGTCGTTGAGGAAAGAAGGATATTTTTTTTGCAGTTGCGTTAAAGCAGTCTGTATGTGACTTGTGTCTATAGTAAAAAAATCTTTGTCGAAGCGTTGAATGTCAGACTGCACTTTTATGCCGGAAACATCGGGGATATTTTTGTTGTTACCGCAGGAATAAATGCAAATGACAACCAATAAAAGAAAAAGAAAATTTTTCATGCTGCTAATTAACGTTAAAGAGCCGAAATGATTTTGTTAAGACGCGGTTTTCTTTGAGCGTGGCTGTTGAAAGCTCAATAATGTTCCTGCAGTACAAGTGTGCGACGCAAGTAAAGTCTCATAGAATTCCCCGGAGCCGGGTTCATAATTGCTCATTAACTTCTTAATCCCTGATTCGCATTAATTCGTGAAATTTGCAGTATGAAAATAGTTTTAGCGCAACAGAATTATCATGTTGGCAACTTCGATAGCAATACCAAAAAAATTATCGGTGCAATTGAAGAAGCCAAAGCACAGCATGCGGATTTAATCGTGTTTAGTGAACTGAGTATCTGCGGTTACCCATCGAGGGATTTTTTGGAATTCAATGATTTTATCAATAAATGTTATGCTGCAATCGATGAAATAAAAGAGCATACAGATAGCATTGCAGTACTGGTTGGTTCGCCTGCACGCAATACCATAAGAGAAGGAAAAGACTTATTTAATGCAGCTTTCTTTTTGTATGAAAAGGAAATAAAAGCTGAGATACATAAAACCTGTTTGCCTACTTACGATGTGTTTGACGAGTACCGTTATTTTGAACCGGCTTACGAATGGAACATTATTGAATTTAAAGGAAAGCGCCTGGCAGTAACCATTTGCGAGGACATCTGGAACCTTGGTGATAACCCGCTTTACCGCATTTGCCCAATGGATAAGCTGATGGAGCAACAGCCTGATGTAATGATTAACCTGAGTGCATCGCCATTTGATTATACACACGATGAAGACCGTAAAGCTGTTATAAAATCGAATGTGCTGAAGTATAAAATTCCTATGTTTTACTGCAATGCAGTAGGCAGTCAAACAGAAGTGGTGTTTGATGGAGCTTCCCTTGTTTTTGATAAGGATGCCAATTTATGCAAGTCACTCCCCATGTTCAAAGAAGCTGTTGAAGCTGTTACATTAAACGATGATGGCAGTATTGATGCGCCCATTATTGAACCCGCAAGCCGTGTGCCCGATAAAGAACTTACACCCGAAGGTTTAGAACCCGAACTGAACATTGCACAGATACATGCGGCACTCGTAATGGGCATTAAAGATTATTTTATAAAGATGGGTTTTACCAAAGCCATTCTTGGTTCTTCGGGTGGTATTGACAGTGCGGTTACACTGGCATTAGCCTGCGAAGCGCTTGGCAAAGAAAATGTGCGTGCCGTGTTAATGCCTTCGCCTTATTCAACAGAACATTCGGTAGATGATGCGGTGGCCCTGAGCAGGAACTTAGAAAACCCTTATGATATCATCCACATTAATGCGGTATATGAATCATTTCTCGAAACACTGAAACCCATTTTCAACGATCTTCCTTTTTCGTTGGCTGAAGAAAATATACAGAGCAGAACACGTGGCAATTTGCTTATGGCCATCTCGAATAAGTTTGGTTATATTTTACTCAATACTTCCAACAAAAGCGAGCTGGCTACTGGTTATGGAACCTTATACGGCGATATGGCCGGTGGCCTTGGCGTATTGGGCGATTGCTATAAAATGCAGGTGTACCAACTGGCGAAATATATTAACCGTAACAAAGAAATTATCCCCGAAAATATCATCAGCAAAGCGCCAAGTGCGGAGCTGCGGCCTAACCAGAAAGACAGCGACAGCTTACCCGACTACAGTATACTCGACAAAATTTTATACCAGTATATTGAACGCAGGCAAGGCCCTAACGAAATAAAAGCGCAGGGTTTTGATGCTGCGCTTGTTGACCGTACATTGAAAATGGTAAACACAAACGAATACAAACGCAACCAGTTTTGCCCCATCATCCGCGTATCGCCAAAAGCTTTTGGCGTTGGCAGAAGGGTACCAATTGTTGGTAAGTATTTGTCCTGAACCTGGATTTTAGGATTCAATGGATTGTAAGGAAATGTTTTTTTTAGCCAGGCTGAAGAATATCAATTAAGCTTTACTTGCGTCGCACTCTTGTACTTTCGGAACATGACTGAGCTTTTACCGAAGCGAGGATTGAAGAAAGGTCTAAGCAAATAAAACCATCAAAAAGTTAGATTTTATTCCGCAGGTTTTTACTGCTTGTTGCGGGTGTTAAATCATCTGCATTTAGTTAATCTTAATTGTTTCATTTGACTTTCACCTTGTTTATTATAGTCTTTAAAAATCCAGTGTTTATCCTGTCTTTCTAAATAGCCTTTAATATTCTTGAATGTTGGAGTAGTGCCAGATGAAAAGATAAAAGCATCTTCATGAATATCGAACTGCAATAAATTGGCCCACTTATTATTACAAAAAGAATAAATGTTGCAACTATTTAGATTACTAAAGTCACAGTAATCAACAACAAAGGCAATTTCATCTTTGCCATCCGAATTATTGTCACCAATGTTTAGTAAACAATAAAGTCCTTGTGCCGTACCTAAATGTAAACTGTCTTGATTGCTTTTATTAATTGTAAGATATACATCAGATTGTTGGTTATAAAACCATTTAGCTACAGTATCCCAGGCATTATAAAAAGGGTCTGCAGAACTATCAATTTCAGTGTTAAAAAGTTTAGAGAAGTTGTGTTGATATATTGTGTCTTCCTTGCTATCACCATCAAAGTCACCTGTTACGTAAAGCTTGGTTAGCTTGTGAAGATGAATATTTTTATCAGTCAATCTATTGTCTTCCGATGAACAGCCAACAAATAAAATTATTGCTATAAGCCGAAGTGCCCGCATAATAACCCTAATGATTTATTTACGAAAGTAACTTAAAATCTCTCGTAACGTTAACCAATCAGTTTATATCTACGCTTCTATACAACTCCTAAGCAGCGGCAGCTTTTAGTTCAATGAGTTTACGTTCATAGAAAGCTATTTTGGCAGTTCTTTGCTTTTCCTGGTACGCCTTTAAATCCAGCGGGGTAAATATTTTCTTTTGGGTAAC
>JANXWM010000394.1 GCA_025351145.1 Chitinophagaceae bacterium | reverse complement strand
TTTCAGCCATTGTTTTACCAGGTGGCAACCGCGGGGCTTGATGCAAGCAATATTTCGTTCCCGCTACGCAAGGTTTTCCAGAACAGCAGGAACATTAATTTTCGTTTGGCTGAAGTAAAAGAAATTCAAACCGCAATCAATAAAGTGATCACCGATATTGGCGAATTTAACTACGATGTACTGGTAATTGCTACCGGTGCAGATACCAATTTCTTTGGCAATGCACAGTTAAAAGAATATGCCTTCCCCATGAAATCTACAGTAGAAGCATTGCAATTGCGCCACCGGCTGATACAGAATTTTGAAGACGCATTGATGGTGAAAGACCCGGCTGAGTTACAGAAATTAATGAACATTGTTATTGTTGGCGGCGGCCCTACCGGCGTTGAAGTAAGCGGTGCCCTTGCGGAAATGCGTAACAATGTTTTGCCCAAAGATTATCCCGAACTCGACTTTAAACAAATGCATATTCACCTGGTAGAAGGCAGCCCAAAAACGCTTGGTGCCATGAGTGAAAAAAGTTCTGAACAAAGCAGAAAATACCTGGAAAAATTAGGTGTAAAAGTGCTTACACAAACTGTTGTAAAATCTTACGACGGCGATACCGTAACACTTTCTACCGGTGAAACAATTGGTGCTAAAATAGTGATATGGGCTGCAGGTATTACCGGCAATGTACCGAAAGGTATAGATGCATCGCTGGTGGTGCGGGGCAACCGGATTAAAGTTGACCGTACCAATAAAATATCCGGTTTACAAAACGTGTATGCACTTGGCGACATTGCATATATGGAAACGCCCCTGTACCCGCACGGGCACCCGCAGGTAGCAACTGTTGCCATTAACCAGGGCGCTAATCTTGCATCGAATTTACTCTTGCAGTTAGAGGGAAAACCGCTCATAGAATTTGAATACAAAGACAAGGGAAGCATGGCAACTGTAGGCCGCAACCTCGCCGTAGTTGATATACCAAAACCAAAAATACATTTTGGCGGCTGGCCTGCATGGATGGTGTGGATGCTGCTGCATTTAATGCTGATACTCGGCGTAAAAAATAAATTGCAGATATTCATTAACTGGGTGTACAAATATTTTACTTACGACCAAAGTTTAAGGTTGTTATTCAAAGAATTTTACAGGCCGAAAAAGTAATTTTATTCCTGCAGATGATATGGTATTTTTTTGGGCCATAGGTCATAGCATCCATGAAGCTTTCGTTGCGTCGCACACTTGTACTTTCAGATTGTATATTGTCCTTTTACCGAAGCGTAAATGGAATACTAAAATCAACAATCACCCGAAAATACAACTAAACAAGCTCTTTCAATTTTCGCTGTAACTCTTTTATACCAATGGTCGCGGGCATTTCAATAGCCGTAACGCCAGCAAGTGCTGAAGTATAAGGAATCTGTTTATCTAAAATATATTTCTGCGCAAGGCGTGGCACATAATTTACAAGTCCCGCAGCAGGATATACTACCAGGGATGTGCCCACCACCACAAATATCTCTGCTGTTGCTGCAACTGCAGCAGCTTGCTCAATCATTGGCACGGGTTCTTCAAACCAAACAATATGCGGACGGAGCTGCGCACCATCTGCAGCCTTATCACCAATGTTGATATTATCTTTTATTTCGTAGATGAGTGATTCATTTTTTTCGCTGCGCATTTTAAAAATTTCGCCATGCAGGTGCAGAATATTTTTACTTCCGGCACGTTCATGCAGGTCATCAATATTTTGTGTAATGATGTGTACATCAAAATCGTTTTGTAATTCGGCCAATCCAAAATGTGCAGCATTAGGTTCGGCAGCAGCAACATCTTTACGGCGCATATTATAAAAATCAAGCACCAGTTTGGGATCTTTACGCCAGGCTCTTGGTGTGGCAACATCTTCAATGTTATAACCGTTCCATAAACCATCACTATCGCGAAAAGTTTTTAAACCACTTTCTGCACTAATACCTGCGCCGGTAAGCACTACCAATTTCTTTTTATTCATTCTATAAAATTAGGCAGGCGACATTAGAAAAAGTTTAGGGTTGAAATATTTTTTGTTATGAACGTTCAGTTCTTTGATCATCGTTCCTTGTGTCACCCACTTGTACAGCATAAAAGTATGAGCATATAAAGATCACGTTACGCTTTTTTTACTTTCCATCTTCTAAAATAAAATACAAGAAATATACCTGCAATAATTATGGGCCAAATGCTGATTATGAATAACAGCAGATTCGAAATAACAGAAGCTCCATCTTTAAAAGCTTCACTTAATTCACTAAAAAAAGTTGGTTCGGTATCTTTTGCAGTTACACCGTTTACGTATTGAAAATATTTTAAATTAACCGTGCTGTAAGCAGAAGCATGAACCAGGTAATCGACACGCCCGGCGGCAGATTCAATGTCTTCCTGTATTCCATTTATTTCGCCCTGAACTTCAAGAATATCTTTCATGCTGTGGGCTTGTTTCAACAGATCAAGATACCGGTCTCGTACTTGCTTCTTTGCTTCCATCCTTGCTTTGGTATCTACTACTTCGCCGGTTACATCTTCTGTTGAAATATTTTTTTCGAGCACTTTAATGCCATCGCCGGAAAGTGAATTCATCAGGTCATCAAATTTATCAACAGGAACTTTAATGGATATTTCATTCGTGATTTGTTCATCAGTTTGGTTCTGTCGTTCCTGTGCAACATAAGCACCATAACTTTTTAGCTTAGCATGAATGGCATTGTTGTAAGAAGCATAATCTTTCAGTTCCAATGTTACATGCGCTGTTTTAATGATCTTCTTATCCCAGTCTGGATTTGCAGCAGGCTGGCCTGATTGAAATACTTGTGGCGATGAAGCTGTATCTGTTGTATTATCGGCCATTTTGTATAAACCTGCAGCAGCCTTTTCGTCTTCAGGTTTTGCTTCCGCCAACGCAGCATCATTTATGGTTACATGATCGATTTCAGATTTTTTATTTTCAAGCGAATTGCATGAGAGTATCAGCACAGCCATAAAAGCTGCGAATACAATAATTGATTTCATAAAAGTGATTTTGATTTTAAGTGAGATGCATGGAAAGAAAAATTACATAAGGCAGCAATCGTTAGAGTGATAATTTTTATTTTTTACTAAGTGTGTACCAAACGCTGTCTGTAGTAGAAAATAACTGCAAAGAAGAATCTGTCCATGTTTTAATATTGAAAGGCTGGTAAGCAGAATCTTCTTTTACAAACAGCGTTTGTATAGTTGTGTCAAGATAATATTTGCCGGAATCTTTGGCTGGTTCTCTTGTATTGAACAGGTTGAAACTACTGTCTGTATTGAATTCTATGTCAAGTGCTGCAGAATCTTTTGCCATCATCGCTAACGCTAAAAAAGTCATGCCATTTTTATGTTGTGCGCTGCTGTCGGCAATATTTTCAATCGTCCATTTGCCTGCAATTGTTTTGGTTGTTGTTTCTTTTTTGTTGAATAACCAGTCGCAGGAGAGCAAAGAGATACATGTTGCTGCAATAACAATTGCAGCAGGAATTTTAGTTTTCATTTTAAAGATTTTTATTTAGTGAAGAATGAAGGTTTGCAGGCCTGCTACATTGATGCTTGATAATACCGTTTTGTAACCATTGCAATACGTTAAAAGAACGCAAAAAGAAAACCTCCGGTAAATGCCGAAGGTTCTAATATAATAATTCTTAAAAAAGAATTCTACTTCATTCCACCCAGTTCCATAATCACTTTCCATTCATCTTCTTTTACTGTTCCTACACTTAGCCTGCCAAGCCTTACAAGATCCATATTGGCCAAACGGCTGTCTGCTTTCATTTGTACAAGACTTACTGGCTTCTTTATTTTTTTATACGGCTTAAGATCAACCGCTACCCATGCCTCATCATCTGTTGTGGGGTCCTGGTATGCTTCTTTGGATACTTTGGCTATACCTACTATTTCCAGGCCTTCATTGCTGTGGTAGAATAACACTTCATCCCCTTTCTTCATCGCTCTTAAATTGATTCTTGCGGTGTAGTTGCGAACGCCATCCCAGGTGGTCTGTTTGTCTTTTTCGAATTGTTCCCAACTGTATTTGAATGGTTCGCTTTTTACTAACCAGTATGCCATAGTGATTGTTTTTTGTGCTACAAAAATAGATGGTTACTGATGATACTGGTTTAAAAAATTTGTAATTAAATCCACCATCGCAGATAATCCGTATATACGAACAAACTAGCTTTTTTGCCAGACTGAATACCAAAACAACAAGTTTGCATTAAGTGTTGCCGGCTGTTGAAAGCTGAATAATATTCCTCTGTACAAGTGTGCGACGCAAGAGAAGCTTAATAGCAATACTTCAGCCGGGTCAAAAAAAAGGTTTCTTTCATAAATCAGTTTTATGTTTAGATGCTTATACATATTCATCTTACTTTTTTTAACGATCCCTGCTTTAAGCCAGCTAATGGTAAAGGGCAGAGTTACTGAGGCTAAAACCAAACTGCCGGTTGAAGGTGCTTTTATTACAGTAATAGCTTCGAAAGTTTACTGCATAAGTGATGCCACAGGTAATTTTTTACTGAAAGGAAAATTTGAAAACAGCGATATTATTTCTGTCAGCAGTATTGGCTATGCGGCTGAAACACTTACAGTTGCTGATATACAACGGAACGGCAGCATTACGTTACTGCAAAAACAAACAGAGTTAAAGGATGTAATTGTAGTTGCCAATGCAGGCGACCAATACAAGCCCATCAGCAGAACGGATATTGCCATGCGTGGCGTAAATAATTCGCAGGAAGTATTGCGTATTATTCCGGGGATTGTTATTGGTCAACACCAGGGCGGTGGTAAAGCTGAACAAATCTTTTTACGTGGTTTTGATGCCGATCACGGAACAGATTTTAGAGAAGATGTGGATGGGCTTCCCATAAATATGGTGAGCCATGCACACGGCCAGGGTTTTGCTGACAGTCATTTTATTATTCCCGAAACAATAGAAACTGTTGATTTCAAAAAAGGCCCCTACACAGCAAGCAAGGGCGATTTTGCAACAACAGGTTTCGTAGACTTTAATACTAAAAATGCCCTCACCAATAACACCATAAAATTAGAAGCAGGTATGTTTAATACTTACCGTGCATTGGGCATGTTTAACCTGCTTAATGAAAAGGCAAAAGACAAACAACAATCGTGGTATGTGGCATCCGAGTATCGCTATTCGGATGCTTACTTCGATAACCCGCAGCATTTTAAACGCTTTAATTTATTTACAAAATACAACGGCAAAATATCGGCACATAATTATCTTAGTTTATCTGCTACTACTTTCTGGAGCAAGTGGGATGCATCGGGGCAGATACCCGACCGTGCAGTTGACCAAGGGCTTATTGGTTTCTATGGTGCCATTGATTCTTTTGAAGGCGGTTTAACTTACCGCACAAATGTAAATGCACTGCTTACTACTTCTTTAAATAATGGCGATCTTATAAAGAACCAGTTGTATTATTCTAACTCGCATTTCGATTTGCATACCAACTTTACATTTTATTTGGTTGATACGATTAATGGCGATGAGATCAGACAAAAAGAAGCAAGGGATTTGATGGGTTATAATGGAAGTTATAATCATGTTGGTTACTCACGCAGCACAAAAATTACTACTGAAGCCGGTTTGAATGTGCGTGCCGATCTTACACATAATTCAAAACTCTCGCATACAATTGACCGCTTTACCACATTGCAGCAAATAAAATTGGGAGATATAAACGAGTTAAGTATTTCGCCTTATATAAGCGAAACTTTTGCTTTCGCTCAACACTTCAGCATCAATGCAGGCTTGCGTTTCGATCAGTTTTATAACCAATACAACAACAAGCTTGAAAGCGATTCATCGCTTCCAGGCATTGGTATTTACAAAGCAAATGATAACACAGTAAGCCCCAAACTAAACTTCTATTACCATGTAAACGATAATGCGCAGTTTTATCTTACAACAGGCAAAGGTTTTCATTCAAACGATACAAGAGAAGTTGTTATAGAGCAAGGTTACAAATCTTTGCCATCCTGCTA
>JANXWM010000375.1 GCA_025351145.1 Chitinophagaceae bacterium | reverse complement strand
AATTGTTACATAATCTTTAGCCCTTTTGCCAGGGCTGGTAGTTTGTTTTGATGTTTGCATAAAAAAAAATTTAGTTCATGCAAAGCAAAGCCTCTTCAATTTTGATGAGGCTTACAAACTACCGAAGGTTTAGTACAACAGCTGGTTTGTAGACCAGGGCAGCACTGCATTCTATGTAATTAAACATTTTCTTGTTTTAGGAGATACAGTTCTTGCATCAGCACGCAATGGCATTTTTCGTTCAAATAATGGAGGCCTTACTTTTAGCAATTTTTTGCCTGTAGAAACTGATCAGCTTACCGAACTGCTCGGTTTTTCATTCTCAAATGGCGTAATATATACCGGCGATAAAAAAGGCATGTTTCAATCACTAGATTATGGTGCAAGCTGGAATACTATTTCTGCAAAAGGTTTGCGAACAGGTTCCCGGTTTAATAATTATTTTATACAAAGCGGAAATAACTTTTTAATAGGCATGGATGAGTTAGGCGTATTTGGTTCTGCAGACAGCGGCAAAACCTGGACGCAATCAATAAAAGGATTTACTACTGCAGCAAGCATTGATAACAGCATGATGAACATTGATAATAATATTATTACCGGTACACACAGCGATGGTGTTTACGCTTTAGAAAACAATGGAGATAACTGGAAAAAAATTGGCAGTTCAAATAATACAGATACATTATCTAATGCAATTGTTCATTCCAAATTAAACCCAGCTCCGGGAATATTGCTTGCAGGCACATGCGGCGATGGGCTTTATGCTTCGGCAAACAGCGGCAAAACCTGGAAACATATTACCAAAGGATTGCCATACAAACAGTTTGGCAATTACGAATGCGACCAGGGTTTAACAAAAAGCGGCACCAACGTTTTGGTAGCCACCACCAATGGTATTTATTATTCCACCGATAACGGCAGAACATGGAATGCGAGTAACCTTACCGGCGACCGTATTAATATCACTGCCATTGCAGCTAACGGAACTGTGGCGGTTGCCGGGGTTACAGAGGGAGTATCACCTTTTCAAAGCGGTATTTACCGATCAACAAACAGCGGCGTAACCTGGTCTTTTTTGCAAACGGTCAGGGATGTTGTTTCAATGGCATCAGATACTGCAGGCACTTTTTATGCCGGTACCTATGTAGATAACTGGCGCTCCCAAAACAATGGTGTTTCCTGGAATACGATCGGCAATGGCATTCCTTCCGGTACAGGGGGTTTTACTATAAAAGTTGTTGGCAGTAACAATGTTTTCATTGGCAATAATCTCGGCGTTTATTTCTCCTCAAACAAGGGAAATAATTTTACCAATGCAAACACGGGATTAGATCCTGCGCCTAATAATGCCGTACAGGGCCTTGCAGCCAACAGCACTTATTTATTTGCCGGGTTATTCCTTAACGGTGTATGGAGAAGGCCACTCAGCGATTTTGGTATCTCAAGCCCCATTGCAAAAACAAATGCAGCAAATGAGCAAGATAAAATAGTGGGAAATTTTAAAACCAATCTCAGCATTTATCCAAACCCGGCAACAGACAAAACCAACATTCAATACAATACTGAAACGCCCGGAAAAATTGAAATGATGATGATTAACGAAACCGGAAAAGTGGTAATGCAGTGGAGCGGTTTTTCAAATACAGGCGGGGCTTATAGTAAAACAATAAATGTAAAAAATCTTTTGCCCGGTATTTATTTTATCCGTGCTGTTGCAAATGGAAAGTCAAGCATGGCAAGGCTTTCGATAACCAGGTAACCTTCTTAAACTGGAAAATAAAAAGGCTGCGTTATGCAGTCTTTTTATTTTATGTACCAGGCTGAAGTAAAACTATGAAGCATTGTTGCGTCGCACTCTTGTACGTTCGGATTATATATTCAGCTTTTACCATAGCGGAGGACTATCTTATATACCTATATTATCTTACAGGTGATTTCCCCGGTATAGAAATGTGGAAAACCCCATTTTCAATTGTTAGAAAAAATTTGAATATTACAGAGTAAAAATTAAATCACCTTAAAATTATGTTTTATAGTAATTCATTTAAATAAACACAACTGATACTTAAAACTATGAATGCGTTAAACAATCAATTTTATTATTAAAAACTTATCAATTATGAGAAAGAAAATTTCAGCAATTATTTATGCAACAGTATTGCTATTAATACAGTCTTTTGTTTATGGGCAAGATTGCGATTGCAAACTCGGGTTAAGTTCAGGCATAAAAAAGGAAGTAGCAGATGCCAGAATAGATTTTTTCAAAAAAGTTAAATTAGACATGATCAAGAACACCGGGTCGACAGCCGATTACTTGGCGATTGCGGGTGATGAGATGAAAAACGTTTTGCAAAATATAAAAAATGTAGAAGGGAATAAATACGATGGGGTACGAATATATTACGCTTTGAACGATCTTAAATTGACAATAGTGTTAGTCCCAACCACAGATTCGAAATTGATTGATGAAAATAATGATAACATAAGTGAAGACGACAGCACAAATGCTTATATATTTTATAGCGGAAAATTTAATAAGGTGGATTTAACAAAAAATGCCACTGTCGTAAAAGGAATGAACATTTACACAAATCTAATAGCCAAAAGGATAGAACTGGAATTTTCGAAAAAGTATGGTATCAAATTAAGTGAAACTCATAGCCTTTGGTATGCTGATAAAGTCTTGCTTACGCCCGGTGATTATGGATGTGATTTATTATCTTATTTAACTAAATGCGCTACAATAAAACAAGTGAATATTCATTTTGCTAGCTGGATCTACGAACCAGATTATCTCGATAACTTAAAATATATATTTAAAATGGATTTGATTTTTGAGCTCATCGAAGAAAATAAACCCCCAACCTTTTTAACTTTAGGTGCAACTGAAATAAAAAAGAATCTTTTGGAACATGGAATATTAAAGGACACTAAACAAAAATTAGCCGTTAGTTATGCAGATACAGGGCTTCCTTGTCCTCCAAATAAATGCCCATAGTATGATACCAACTTCTTATTATTTATTATTAATAAGCCTGTTCTTAGCATTTACAAGCAGTTTGATTCACTTTAGGCTTCATCCTTTGCATTTAAGAATTTTCGCTGTATTGCTCGGTCTTGATTTACTAAATGAACTGCTTGCCAGTTTTGGAATGTCATACCTGCGTGAATGGTTTCATATAAAAAATAATCTCGCTATTTATAATTTATTTGTATTGATTGAATTTATGGTTTATGCTTTTTATTTTTTTAGAGTAATAAAAATAAAATGGTTTAAAAGAGTAATCATCGGATTTATGTTTTTGTTCCCTTTATTATGGATAGTAAGCGTATTTTACATTTTTGGTATTTATGGCTGGGATAGCTATATTCATGTTGTTGGAAGTGCTTTTACAATAATAGCATGCGGAGTTTATTTTTATCAGTTATACATAGAGGAGGAACTTGTCTCTCTTGGCCGAAATACAGAATTCTGGATAGCTGCAGCTCTAATGATTTTTTATACATGCAATCTCCCTTATACGGGCATGTTAAATTATTTGATCACTAATTATTTGAACGTTGCAGAAAATCTCTCATTTGTTTTGCGATTGCTCAACGTTGCAATGTATTCTATAATTATATATGCTTTTTTATGCCAGCAGATAAAAACCACGAAGTTCTCATCAACATAATTGCAGGCATAATAATTTTTATTTCACTTACTGCCTTGATAATTTTTGTTCTCCTTTTTTATCAGAAGAAAAGATTTCTGCATAAAAAAAAGTTATTAGAAATGGAAAAACAGTATCGAGAGGAACTCTTACAAACCCAGCTTGAAACACAGGAGTCAACATTTTACCAGATAAGCCAGGAACTCCACGATAACATCGGCCAACTGCTAAGCAGTACCAAGCTGCTGATTGGTATTACTAAAATGGGTATAGAACAAAACGATTTTACCTATGTGCCCGATACAATAAGCACAGCGGAACAAACTTTAAGCAAAGCCATACAGGACCTGCGAAGCCTTAGTAAATCGCTTAACAAAGAATGGCTGCATCAGTTTAACCTGGTAGAGAATTTAGAAGAAGAAATAAAACGTATTAATGCGGCAAGAAATATACAGGCAGAGCTGCTTACCCAATACGAAAAATTACCACTTGAGCCCGAAGCGCAGGTAATGCTTTTTCGTGTGGTACAGGAAGCATTGCAGAACAGTATTAAGCATGCGTTCCCCAAGCACATTGTAATACAGATAAAAAATACCGACCATCATTTTGAACTAAGTATTGAAGACGACGGAAGGGGCTTTGATATTGACGCAGCGAAAAAAGAAAGCCTTGGCCTGCGCAACATGGAGCACCGTATTAAACTGCTTGGGGGAACAATTGAATGGAAAACGGCAGAGATAAAAGGAACTGCAGTTTTAATAACAATTCCCGTAAAAGAGCAACCGGTATAAACTTACAACGCTAAATACCAATCAATGAACATTACATTAGGAATTGCAGATGACCACCAGCTTTTTTTAAAGTCACTCAGCCTGCTTATCAGCACCCTCAAAGGTTATGAGATAATTGTTGAAGGTGTAAATGGAAAAGACCTTATTGAAAAACTTGAATCAGCAAAAAAAGAGCCTGATATAGTGCTGCTTGATGTGAACATGCCGGTAATGAATGGCATACAAACGGCCGAATATCTCAGCAAACATTACCCTGCTTTAAAACTTGTTGCGCTTTCAATGAAAGATGATGATGAAACGATCATCGCCATGATAAAAGCCGGCTGCTGCGCCTACCTTTTAAAAGACATCCACCCGGATGAACTGAATAAAGCTTTGCAGGAAATCTATAAAAAAGGCTATTACAATGCAGATGCTGCCAACATCAATTACAGGCGTTTGTTACAACACCAAAACCAGCAAAACGATTTTCATCTTTCGGATAGGGAAAAAGAATTTTTACAACTTTCATGCAGTGAATTGACTTATAAGGAAATTGCCTCAAACATGAATATTTCGGAAAGAACTGTTGATGGTTACCGCGATAATATATTTAAAAAATTAAATGTTCAAAGCCGCACCGGTATGGTATTAGAAGCGATACGCAGGAATTTGGTAAATTTAAACAGCAATAAAAATTAATATTGGTGCCCAGTACCGTCGCCCATTGCTCCGAACGTACAAGAGTGCGACGCAAGAGCCGATGCCATGAAATACTTCAGCACGGCTCAAAAAAGTTTTCTAAAATTTACGCTTTATCAAACTGCGCCAAATTCAATTTGGTATCTAATTTTTCGTTGGAGAAATAAACTTCATCCCAGGTCATTTCTTTTTTTGAAGTTGCTGATTCCCGGCCAAGAATTGCAGTGAGTGTTGACTCTGCACCAGACTTTGTTTCATTTAAATAATTGCCTGTTTCAATGCTGTTGATAAACGCCTGTTCCTTGTTTGCATCTGCATCGTGCAGCGAAGAATTAAACACACCC
>JANXWM010000338.1 GCA_025351145.1 Chitinophagaceae bacterium | reverse complement strand
ATTTGCACAAACTTGTGAAGGCCGGTTACCGTGTGGCTATATGTGACCAACTGGAAGATCCAAAACAGGCGAAAGGGATTGTGAAACGCGGCGTTACCGATATAGTTACGCCAGGCATTGCCACCAACGATAAAATGCTGGAGCATAACAGCAATAATTTTTTGGCAGGCGTATATTTTGGTGAACAGATTTTGGGTATTGCATTGCTCGATATGTCTACCGGCGAATTTTTTGTTGCAGAAGGCGACACAGAATACATTGATAAATTACTGCAAAGTTTAAAACCTGCCGAAGTGATTTTTCAACGCAGCAACCAGAAATATTTTAAAGAAACATTCGGAACAAAATTTTATACCTACACTTTAGAGAGCTGGATATTTGATGAAGCATTTGCAACAGAAAGTTTGCTGAAACATTTTCAAACGCATTCACTGAAAGGATTTGGTATTGAGAACATGCATTGCGGCATAGTTGCGGCCGGTGCTGTGCTGCATTATTTAAAAGACACCGAGCATCCCAACCTGCAGCATATAACAGCGATTCAAAGAATAGAACGGGAAGATTATTTGTGGATGGACCGCTTTACCATCCGCAACCTTGAGCTGCTGAACAGCGGCACAGAGAATGGCAACACACTTTTAAAAGTGTTGGACAATACCGTAAGCCCGATGGGTGCACGTATGCTAAAACGCTGGACAGTATTGCCTTTGAAAGATGTAAAGAAAATTAATGAGCGGCTGAACCTTGTTGAATACTTTATAAAAGAAACAGATGCAAGAAAAAATTTACAGCAGCTTATAAAGCAATGCGGTGATGTGGAAAGATTAGTGAGTAAGATACCTTCCAGGAAGATCAATCCGCGTGAAGTAGTGCAGCTTGCAAAAGGTTTGCAGCAAACAGAAATCATTAAACAAATATGCAGCAAAGCAGGCAATGAATACCTTAAACGTTTGGCTGATGCATTAAACGCTTGTCATTATATTTCGGAGAAAATACTTAATCAAATTATTGAACACCCACCCATCGCTGTAAGTAAAGGAGGCGTTGTAAAAGAAGGCGTACACGAAGAACTGGATATGCTCAGAAAAATTGCAAGTGGCGGTAAAGAATATCTTTTAAACATTCAGCAGAATGAAGCAGATAAAACCGGGATCAGTTCTTTAAAGATCGGGTTCAATAATGTGTTTGGTTATTATCTTGAAGTAACGAACATCCACAAAAATAAAGTACCTGCAGAATGGTTTCGCAAACAAACGCTTACCAATGCTGAGCGTTATATAACACCTGAACTAAAAGAATACGAAGAAAAAATTATTGGTGCTGAAGAAAAGATCAACGCGATAGAAATTGACCTGTACGATAAACTCTTGCTCGAACTACAGGATTATATTGCGCCAGTTCAGGTAAACGGAAATATACTTGCCATTCTTGATTGCCTTTTATGTTTTGCCAACAATGCGTTGCAGTACAATTACAAAAAGCCTGAATTGCACGATGGGCTTACGTTAGAGATGAAAGACAGCAGGCATCCTGTTATTGAACGCAACCTTCCGGCAGGCGAACCATACATTACCAACGATATTATTCTTAATCCCGAAGATCAGCAGGTAATCATTCTTACTGGCCCAAATATGAGTGGTAAAAGTGCTTTGCTGCGGCAAACAGCGCTCATTACTTTAATGGTGCATATGGGCAGTTTTGTTCCTGCATCTTCTGCAAAAATTCCATTGACCGATAAGATATTTACCCGTGTTGGTGCCAGCGATAATTTAAGCGGCGGCGAGAGTACCTTCATGGTGGAGATGAACGAAACGGCGAGCATTATCAACAATGTTTCGCAGCGTAGTTTGATATTGCTCGATGAAATTGGCCGCGGCACTTCTACCTACGATGGTATTTCAATTGCATGGAGTATTGTTGAATTTTTGCATAGTTCCACCGCTGCGCCCAAGACTTTATTCGCTACGCATTACCACGAACTCAACGAACTGGAAAACAAATTGCCGCGTGTAAAAAACTACCATGTTACCAATAAAGAAGTTGGCAATAAGATCATCTTCCTGCGTAAGCTTGCGCCGGGGGGCAGCACTCATAGTTTTGGTATTCATGTGGCGAAGATGGCGGGCATGCCGCCTGAATTAATTGAGCGCGCCAACGAAATTTTAAAGCAGCTTGAAGAGAAGCATGTAGATGATGGCGTTGCGAATAAAGGAACTCCTAAAGTAGAGAACACCAGAAATAGCATAAAAAAATTATCAGCCCCACAAATGCAGTTATCTATTTTTGATGCGCACAGCGAAACCTTTGATAATATCCGTACAATGCTGGAAACCTTTGATATCAACCGTTTAACGCCGGTAGAAGCGCTCATGAAATTAAGCGAGATAAAAGGGTTGCTTAAATAATTTTTTGATCCCAACTATATAACATTCCTCATCACCTCTTGCGCCGCACTCTTGTACGTTCGGATCAATATTGAGCATCGCACATTCATTTTCGCGTCATTGCGAGGTACGAAGCAATCTCTTGTCGTGCGTTCTAACTACTATCTGTGTTATGCCAGGAGATTGCTTCGGAGGCCTCGCAATGACGAACAAAGTTCCAACAGTACAAGAGTGCGACGCAAGGAACGGTCCACAAAGAACTTTAGCCAGGTTCAAAAAAAAATCTTACAAAAGCTACGAACATCAAACTTGGGCTAATTAATACTTTGAGGTGCTAAGAGTAGTAATGAGCTAACCTGTAAAGAAAGAAGTCTTTATCTCTTACGCCATAATTAGCTGTAATGAAGCGTTGTATCTTACTGTTCATTGCTTCTGCTTTTGCATTTGTTT
>JANXWM010000264.1 GCA_025351145.1 Chitinophagaceae bacterium | reverse complement strand
ACATCTCCAAGCATTATTACATTCATTATCGCAAAGTGGGCTAATAAGCCTTCAGGTAAAAAATTACTGATTATTTCTTTGTCCAAGCTATTTGCTTTCTTACAAATTTAGCTTTAGTCCCCACAATATAACTCTGACCCTTTTAATCTCTCAATCCCCGCTTCGATAAAAGCTCAATAAAGTATCCGAACGTACAAAAGTGCGACGCAAGAAAAGCTTCATGCATGCACACTTGCACGGCTCAAAATATTTCTGGAAAATTTAGAAGCTCATCATTTCTTTAAACTTAACCGTTTGCCTGCGGCTTACTTCAATTTTTTCGCCGCCTTTTAGTTCTACCAAAAGGCCGCCGTTGAAGTAGGGTTCAATTTTTTCTATCCAGCGAAGGTTGATAATATGCTTGCGGTTGGCGCGGAAAAAAACTTTTTCATCAAGCCTTTCTTCGAGGGCATTGAGCGATTTAAGAATGAGCGGTTTATTGTTGGCGAAGAAAACTTTTGCATAGTTGCCCACGCTTTCGAAGAGGCGTATTTCGTTGAGTTTTACAAACCAGCAGCGTTCGCCATCTTTTACAAAAACCTGGTCGCTTTCGGTAAGCGGCCCGCGGTTGATGCTGCCATTTTCTTCGCCGTTTTCTTTGCTCATTTCATACTGCAGTTTATGAATGGCATCGCTTAAACGTTTTGGCTCTATGGGTTTCAGGAGGTAATCGAGTGCGTTAACTTCAAAGGCTTTTAGCGCATACTCATCATAAGCCGTAGTAAAAATTACATGCGGTGCTTTATCCAGTTCGGCCAAAAGATCGAACCCTGTTTTACCAGGCATTTGAATATCGAGGAAAATGAGATCGGGGTTAAGTGTTTCAATTTTTTCTATACCCTCGTCTACATTGGCGGCTTCCTCAATTACAATTACATCAGAAAATTCCTGCAGAAGTTTTTTCAATTCAGTTCTTGCAAGCCGTTCGTCGTCTACTATTATTGCTTTAACAGGCATAACATGTATTTTGAAATTTGAATTTATAAATTTAATAACGGAAAGGTAACTTTTGCTTCCACCATATCTCCGTTCTTGTTTTTGATGGCAAAATTTGCTTTACCACCGTATAACAGTGCCAGCCTGTTATGTGTGCTTGCAATGCCAAAACCTTCGGAACTGAAATCTGTTTCAAGCGAACCGGTATTTTGAACGATCAGTTCGTAATGGTCGTCCCTGAAATCGGAAATTATTTTTATTAATCCGCCATTCACCTTTTTGCTTATGCCGTGTTTAATGGCATTTTCAACAAGTGTCTGCAGCATCATGGGTGGCACCAGTTGATCGAGTGTATCTTCATCAATATCAAATTCAATTCTCAGCCGGTCTTCGAACCTTATATGCTCCAGTTCCAGGTAATCTTTTACAATGCTTAGTTCGCGTTCCAGCGATGCTGTTTCTAATTTTTCTGCCTGCATGCTGCTGCGCAGTATATTGCTTAATTCGGTTATTGCTGTTCTTGCCCTTTCCGGGTTTTCGTCAACCAATGCACGGATACTGTTGAGGGCATTAAAAATAAAATGCGGGTTAATATGCGATTTTATTGTTTTAAGTTCAAGTTCTTTTACTAAGCTTTCGAGGCGTATTTTATCAAGCTGTTCTTTACGGGCTTTTTCAACATAATGGTAGGTGAAATAAATAAAGTTCCAGATAAGCAGAAAGAGCGAAAACCCGAAAGAAGCCCTTAGCAATTTATTCCAGAAAGTATATTCCTTCATCAGGTCAGATTCCCATTTGAGCGACTGATCTGCCCAGGTAATCAAAAAAGCATAGATAAGAGCGAAAAAAATAGTGGTGAGGAACATGTACACAATCTGCCGCCTTATATCATAGTTAAGCAGGTTGGTCTTTATGATGAAGGTCCGCATGATATGGGTAATGGTTATACCCACGGCCACATCTAAAAAAAGTGACTGAAAAAAATAAGGGCTGGGTTTGGTACGTATGGTAAAATAGAAAAAAGTATTTACAAGAATGTAGCCACTCCATCCACCCAACTGGCACAACCAATATGCTGACAATCTTTTCATTATTTCGATTAAGGTTTTCTTTTGTACGCACAAAATACCAGCAAAGTTCAAACATGCCATGATCTCTGGCGCAATTTCCAAAGATAAAATAACCTTTGTTCAAACTCCGGCTCCATTTTACTAAAGGCAAATAGCACGGGTATCTGGCAATTAATTAATCTCAATTGATGATAGAAGATTTATTGGCCCGGCAAAGGATTATCTATTAAACGTCCCTTGCGTCGCACACTTGTACTGAAGTAACAATGTGGAGCTTTCAACAGCCGGTACCCCCAATTGCAATACCAGGTTTATTTTAAAATTACTGAACCGAAATACCCATATTTCCGTTTTATACAGATATGAACCGGTCTATGGCTTCAAAATTGTATTTTTACCGCTTTAAAATAAACACTTAATGGAAATAACGCCAGGCCCATTACTTGATAAAATCAATTTCCCCAACGATCTTAAAAAATTAAGCCGTGAACAATTGCACCAGGCTTGCGATGAGTTGCGCCAGTATATCATTGATGTAGTAAGCGTGCATGGCGGCCATTTTGGGGCAAGCCTGGGTGTGGTAGAATTATCTGTGGCACTTCATTATGTGTATAATACCCCTTACGATCAGCTCGTTTGGGATGTAGGTCACCAGGCTTATGGACATAAAATACTTACCGGCCGTAAAGATACTTTTGCCAGCAACAGGAAGTACAAAGGGTTAAGCGGTTTCCCCAAACGCAGTGAAAGTGAATACGACACTTTTGGTGTAGGCCATTCTTCCACTTCCATTTCTGCGGCTTTGGGTATGGCTATTGCAGCCAAACTAAAAGGCGAGAAGCGCAAATCCGTTGCCATAATTGGCGATGGCGCCATGACTGCCGGTATGGCTTTCGAAGCCATGAACCATGCCGGTGTTGCCGATGCAGATATGCTCATCATTCTCAATGATAACTGCATGAGCATTGACCCAAATGTGGGTGCATTAAAGGAATATCTTACAGACATTACCACTTCACACATTTACAATAAACTCAGGGACGATCTCTGGAATATGCTCGGCAAACTGCCCGTAGGCAAAAAATTCAGCCGCGATATGGTGAGTAAAATGGAAGCCAGCATAAAAGGTATGGTGAGTAAAAGCAGTAACCTTTTCGAAGCATTGAACCTTCGGTATTTTGGTCCAATAGATGGCCACAATATTACCAAGCTGGTAGATACACTTAAAGACCTTAAGAAAATCCCCGGCCCCAAACTGCTGCATATTGTAACGGTAAAAGGTAAAGGCTACGAACTGGCAGAAAAAGACCAAACCAAATGGCATGCACCCGGCCTTTTCGATAAAGTAACCGGCGAGATATTTAAAAAGAAATTCGACAGTGCGCAGGCTCCAAAATACCAGGATGTTTTTGGATATACCATAATCGAACTTGCTGAAAAGAACGATAAAATAATGGGTATTACACCGGCAATGCCCAGCGGTTCCTCTCTAAAATTTATGATGGAAAAAATGCCGTCACGGGCATTGGATGTAGGTATTTGTGAGCAGCATGCAGTAACGCTGAGTGCGGGCCTTGCTACACAGGGAATGAAAGTATTCTGCAATATCTATTCCTCCTTTATGCAAAGGGCTTTCGACCAGGTGGTGCATGATGCAGCCATACAAAAACTACCTGTCATTTTTTGTTTAGACAGGGCAGGCCTTGTGGGTGAAGATGGCCCTACGCATCACGGCGCTTATGATATTGCCTATTTTCGCTGCATACCAAATATGATCATCAGTGCGCCCATGAATGAGCAGCAGTTGCGCAACCTCATGTACACGGCGCAACTAGATTCTGTTCAAATCCCATTCGTGATCCGATACCCGAGAGGCGAAGGCGTAATGCCCGAATGGAAAACACCTTTCGAAGAAATACAGATTGGAACCGGCCGCAAAATAAAAGATGGGGAAGATGTTGCCATACTTACACTTGGCCATCCCGGCAACTTTGCCACCGCCGCCATACGTGAATTAAGAACGCAGGGCATTAACCCCGCGCATTACGATATGCGTTTTGTAAAGCCGCTCGATGAGGCCATGCTGTACGAAGTATTCGCCAAATTCAATAAGGTAATTACCGTTGAAGACGGCACCATCGTTGGCGGTTTTGGCTCTGCAATCCTTGAATTCATGAACGAACATCATTACAAAGCCGAAGTAAAAATGCTGG
>JANXWM010000226.1 GCA_025351145.1 Chitinophagaceae bacterium | reverse complement strand
TCGCCTCTTGCGTCGCACTCTTGTACTGAAGAATAGCTATCAGCTTTTGGCTGCGAGCTACGAGTTCTTGTATTTTGCTCATAGCTCGAAGCTCATGGCTCGCAGCTTGTTCATAAATGTTCTGAACGTACAAGAGTGCGACGCAAGTAAAGCTTCATTCATATACTAAAGCCCGGCTCATAATTAAAACTATAAAACATACACAATGGCAAAAGAGAAAAAAGCTAAAGCGGCAAAAGAGAAATCAATATTAACAAGCGAATCGCTTGAATTCCTGAAAAATTATATCAACAATCCATCGCCTGTGGGCTTTGAAAGCGGCGGACAAAAATTATGGCTCGAATACCTGAAGCCCTATGTGGATACACATTTCAGCGATCCTTATGGTACAGCAGTGGGTGTAATAAACCCAACAGAAACTTTTAAAGTAGTAATAGAGGCGCATGCCGATGAAATTAGCTGGTTTGTAAATTATATAACCGATCAGGGCTTGATATATCTCAAGCGTAATGGCGGTGTAGACCACCAGGTGGCACCTGCAAAACGTGTACTTATTCATGGAAAAAAAGGTGCGGTAAAAGCTGTGTTTGGCTGGCCGGCTATTCATACAAGATCTGGTGGCGACCAGAAAGAAACTCAACCAAAAGTTGACAACCTCTGGCTTGATTGCGGTGCCCGCAGCAAAAAAGAAATTGAAGCACTGGGCATTCATATTGGCGCAGTAGTTACTTACCAGGATGGTTTTGATGAACTGGCACACGATTACTATATTGGCCGTGCCTTCGATAACCGTGTTGGTGGTTTTATGATTGCTGAAGTGGCGAGGCTGCTGAACCAGAACAAAAAGAAATTGCCCTTTGCATTGTACATTGTAAACGCTGTGCAGGAAGAGATTGGTTTGCGTGGTGCCGAAATGATTGCACGCCGCATAAAGCCCGACATAGCAATTATTACAGACGTAACACACGATACGCAAACACCGATGATCAATAAGATGATTGAAGGTGATGTTGCCTGTGGTAAAGGCCCTTCATTAGCGTATGGTCCGGCCATTCACAATATGCTGCTGAAAGTAGTAGAAGATGTGGCTGAAAAGAAAAAAATAAATATCCAGATGCGTGCCCTCAGCCGCAGCACCGGAACGGATACAGACAGCTTTGCTTATGCAAACGATGGCTGCCCGAGTGTGTTGATTTCTATACCGCTGCGTTATATGCATACACCTGTTGAAATGATCCATAAAAAAGATATTGAAGACACGATTAAACTGATGTATGAAACATTGCTGGTATTGTCTCCAAAAACAAATTTGAGTTACCTGTAAAAGCACCCTTTTTAAAATGGGGGTTAATTTTTCTTAATGGAGCATATTTACAACAATGATACTTATTTAAACAACAACCCTTCATGGCATGAAGAAGATGCTCCTTTTAAATCGGCCAGGATTGCAGCATTATTAGCCAGAAATAAAATTACTTTTAAAACGGTATGCGAAATTGGATGCGGAAGCGGGGAAATACTGGTTCAGCTTGAAAAAAAGCTACCCGCTGATGTTTCCTTTTCCGGCTTCGACATTTCTGCAGCAGCCATTGATATTGCAAAGAAGAAAGAAACAGCAAAAATAAAATTTTACTGCAACGACATTTCAACCAGCAAGGGAAATTACTTTTTTGATTTGCTGTTAGTGATTGATGTTATTGAACATGTTGAAAATTATTTCAGCTTCCTTAAGGGTACTGCCCTAATAGGAAAGTATACCGTATTTCACATCCCGCTTGATATAAGTGTATGGTCGCTTTTCAGGGAGCAAATGCTGGTAGAATCTAAAAACCGGGTAGGGCATATCCATAATTTTACAGAAGATTTTATACTCAATATCCTTTCAGATCACGGGTTTAAAAAAATAGATAAAATATATACTGAGCCTGTGTTTGAAACAATGCCACCTAAGCAAAAAATTATAAACGGAGTAAGAAAAATCCTGTTCAAAATAAATAAAAAATTTTGCACGAAACTGCTGGGCGGTTATTCTGTTCTGGTTTTGTGTGAGAATAATGCGGCTTAAACCACGATTAAATAATATTATTATTGCTGGTGAGCCGAACGATCATAAAAGCCCTGCAATAAAACATCTGTTTTTATGTACCTTAAAAAAGTATATCGCCATAATAAATTCTTATTTCTATTCTGCATTTTATTTGTGGCCGGGCAATTATTTATAAACTATAAACGGGGATTGGTTTTCTCACCATTTTTTCATTATGGTATGTTCTCAGAAGTTATACGGGTAAAAAATCAATATACCGTATCAGAGGTTTCTGTAAATGGAAAATTGCTTGCAGCAAAAGATTACTCACCTGCTGTTTGGGATGATATTATGCAGCCGGTTGAATTGTTTTACCATCAGCAAATGAGCAGTAACCAGTGGCAGGTGGATATTCACCGCCTGCTGCCTTTCGCTGATTCATTGAAATTTGTAAACAGCCTTTCTGAAAGTGATTTTAAAAAATGGTACCGCCTGCACCTGCAACCTGTTTTAAAGCAGCCGGTTGATTCTGTGCAAATTGCTTTTACAGATTATTATTTCAATGGCAAATCATTAACCAAAGCAAATAAATAATTTCCCTGCAAAAAGATTTTAAATATAAAGTTGTTCAGTATTACTGTATTATTTTTTACGGTTTAATGCTGTATAAATGGTTCAATGGTTTATTCCTGTACCAACTGGAACCTTCGTTCTTTTATACAAGGCAGGATTTGTTTACCTGGTTTTTTATGCAAGCGGGCATGCATCAGTGGCTGCTGAACAACAAACCCGGATGGATATTATTTGATGCCCTTTTCTACTCAATGCCGCTGATCTATTTTCTTTCTTTAAAATATTTAAAGAAAGCATCCCTGGCAATAGTTCTTTGCATGATCACCGTAAACTGGTGCTATGTGCAATGCTACACTTTATATCCGTCTAACTCTATTGAAGGGCATATTGCATGGTTGGTTTTTCCCGTGGTTTTTCTTGGCAATAGCGATAAAACATTCTCACTTCTTTTTGAGGGCCTGAGGTATTTTTTCATTTTCTTTTTTGCATCGGCCGGTGTTTGGAAACTGGTGCAGGGCGGTGCATTTAGCCCCGCAGAAATGAGTGGTATTTTGCTGTACCAGCATAACCAGTTGCTAACTAATTCGCCGGGTTACTGGCAATCTGGCTTATTTCTATGGCTTATTCAACGGCCGCCGCTTGCATATTTGCTGTATTTGTCGGCAGCTTTACTGGAGCTCTCTTTTATCGTTGGTTTCTTTACAAAAAAATTCGACCGGCAACTGTTCCTGTTGTTCCTTCTTTTTCTTGTAATGGATTATTTTATTATGCGCATTACTTATTTGGAGGTTAGCCCGTTATTGCTTACGCTGCTGATGAAACCGGGGAGAGAAAATACAATAAAACACGGATGATACAGATCACACAGATGAAACAGATTTTGCAGGTATAAAGAGCATCATCTACGCTTAGGTAAAAGTTCAATAGAAAATCTGAACGTACAAGAGTGCGACGCAAGTAAAGATTCACAAAGAACTTTTGCCGGGTCAATTATTTTTATCAAAATTTAATTTTAAACATTCCTGCCCCACAGTTGTTGAAAACCAGTGGTCAAACATTTTTTAGAAAAATTGTATGTTTGCCGCGCATGAGTTATGTTATGAAGGTACGTATAGCCATTCTTGATTTAAACGCAGGTTACCCCAATCAGGGCATGCGCTGTATACGCGAAATTGTGAACCAGTGGGGCGAGGCCAACAGTTACAATGTGGTGCTCGATGAATTTGATGTGCGCCAGAACAACGAAGTTCCCGGTCTCGATTACGATATATATATTTCAAGCGGCGGCCCCGGCTCGCCATTAGAAAGCGAAGGAGAGGAGTGGGATACAAAATTTTGCCATTGGATAAAACAGGTAGAAGAGTACAGCCGCAACATAGCCAACTACCCCAAGAAAAATGTGTTCTTTATTTGTCATAGTTTTCAAATAGCAAGCAGGTATTACAAGGTGGGCAATGTGTGCCAGCGCAAGTCAACTTCTTTTGGCGTTTTCCCTATACACATGCTGCAGGATGGCTGCAACGAAACAGTTTTCGAAGGTTTGCACGATCCTTTTTATGCTGTTGACAGCCGCGACTACCAGGTAATAGAACCCAACCACAACCGCATAAAGCAAATGGGCGCATCTATACTCGCCATAGAAAAAGAAAGGCTGCATGTGCCTTACGAAAGGGCCATTATGTCTATGCGTTTTAATGATTGGTTTATTGGTTCGCAGTTTCACCCCGAAGCCGATGCCATTGGTATGAGCATGTACCTGCAGCGCGACGACAAAAAGAAAACCGTAATAGAAAACCACGGCGAAGCCAAATGGAAAAGCATGCTGGAGCACTTAAACGATCCCGGCAAAATACTCTTTACCTACCGCCACATACTCCCCAATTTTTTAAACAGTTCAGTTGCCGAACTCGTGGTAAGCTAAACTGCCGGTTAATAATTCATTAAGATTTTTTTGAGCCCGGCAGAGGTTTTTCATGGCATCGACTGTTGCGTCGCACACTTGTACGGTTGGATTGGGAATGGAGCTCTTATCGAAGCGGTTTTTATCGTAGCAAAGATTGGCGGTGAGAGGATGACCAAAGGAAAAAAGTCTAAAATGCTTTTATTTCAATACTAATAAAAAAATCATCCATTAATTTATTAATAAAATCATCATAGTCATAAAAAACTCTTTTAAGTTTTTCAAATTCAAAGTTTGTGGCCTTATGAATATGCTTAATTTCCTTGGGATGTATTAATTCATTTCTTTTATCCTTTAGCTCATTCAACTCATCCAATTTATTTTCAAAATACTCCATTTGAATTTCAGTTTTATTCCAAGTTTTACAAATTTGGATAAATGTCTTTTTGAATTTATTAATAAAACTTTCTCTGTCGGAATATTTGGGATAAGGATCCAATTTATTCAGTCCGAAAATATCAGCTTCAATCAATGAAAAAAGACTTTTTAACGAAGCCCTAAAAAGTGAATTGAATTCCTTTTCTGAGGTTTTAAAATTCTCTGTAATATTTAATAACTCTATATAATCTAGTTTAATTAAATTATGAATTCTTTGGTACTTGCTCATTGCTTGACCAGCTTTTAAAAATTCAGAATTGTCATTATATACTTTGGAATGTTTTGCCATTTCAGTAGTTGTACAATCATTTTGAGTAAATAATTTATAATTCGCCTAATGCCTTACGCTTTTTATCATCTTTTGCTTTCTTATTCATGTTATCCTTTTGTGTTTCCAACATATCAATTTTGCTTTGCTTTTTTGCATCATAAGCCATAAAAAAATTAAAGAATTTTTTTTCGCATTCATTATTGTAATATATTGAAAAGACACTGGATGCTTCTATTTTATCTTTCCTGTAAGTACTTGTATAAGTCTTCTCTTCTCTTTCATAACTACTAATGCTTGATGTGCAAGTTATTTTTTTTGTCTCGGAGCTGACAGAAGGCTGCCCATATTTTATTTTCATATTTTCATCAAAATTATCTGGCAAAGTATTTATTACGATTTGATACAATGTATCATTTAAAAAGTCTAACTCTATATCCCCGAAATTCATAGAAGCAATAGCCATTTTATCTATTTTGAATTTCCGATGTTCTTTTATTTTAGGTAAATCATAGTAATTTTTATCATCAACATTATCAGAAAAAAATAATTCTGTAAAGTATATTTCATTTCTAAGGCTATCAATTAATGAGGTGGTACTGCTATTTATTTTAAACGGGCCAATTCCATTAATTTGCTGAGAATAACTAAAAAATGATATCAATACTAACCCTATGATAAAAGATGATTTCATATTTTAAAAATTTTGAAAAACCAAGGTAGTATTAAATCCAAAATATTCATACTTTATTGCAAACATCGTTCAAGATGTTTCATCGAAAATCCTGAACTTTAGATATACGATGCGTTAAAAGCTCATTCATAATCCGAACGTACAAGAGTGCGATGCAAGTAAAGTTTCATGCTTATTCTTCTGCCCGGCCCCAAAAATGCTCTTCTTATTTTGTTTGAGAAAAGTATTGCAGCTCTTTGCTAAAATCGAGCTGCGGGTATTGCTGCTGCAGTGCCGTTGTTTTTTCGAAATGCGTTTGCAAAAATTGTTTATGCTGCTGCGAGCTAGGGTTAAAAGCCTTGTGGTTACTGCCAATTACAATCTTCCTTATCTCTTCCATCAACGAAACCGTGGATGAATCGAAACAGGTTTCGGCAAATTTTTCCAGCACAAAACTGGTAGCCGCATAGTTGGGATGCGTAAGATCAACATCGTAAAAACGGTAATCACGCAGCACATCAATTACCAGTTCATAAGCAGGAAAATAATGCGCCTTTTCAAACTTGTTTACCATGTGATGAACCGCTTCAATAAGCCTTGCTTTGCTGCGGTTATTGTCAACCACACCATCGCGTAAATGCCGCACAGGGCTTATGGTAAAAATAATATTGAGCTTTGGATTAAACTGAAAAAGCTGCTGCAGGGTTTCTTCCAAAGCTGCAACAGATTCATCAATCGTACACAAGTGTTTGATGAATTGTTTTGCCGGTGCTTTATGGCAATTGGCGACCTCACCCCCAACCCCTCTCCTAAGGGAGAGGGGAGCGGTTTCTGTAAGCTTATAACAAAAAGAAGAACCGAGTGTAATAATGAGCCAGCCTGCATTTGCAAGAAATGCATGCGTGGCATTTTGCGAGGCATTGATATTGCTCAAACACTCCTGCCGATCAATATTTGAGAAGCGGCTGTGGTATTGCCAGTGGTGCCAGCATTCGTTTAAATAAAACAAATCATCCGCCGTGTACTGTTTGTTTTCAATATAACTAACAAGGCTCCTGCAAACACTGAGCGTATCGAACAAAATACCGTTTGGGTTTTGCAGCACATTAAATTTTGCATCCATTAAATGGTTGCCTATATGTTCGGTAAAGCAGGAACCGGTAAGCAGGATGCGATCATTGTAAGTGATAGATGGCTGTACCGGTTTTATATTGATGGGTGCGAAGAATTGCATTATATAAAAATTTCAGATGCAATGCTAAGGCATTCTGCCAGCGCATCTTCGTTTAAATTGTTGAGGAGGTTTTTTTCACGAAAATATTCTATCATAAAAACAGAATCCATATTGCCCACCAGTTCATCCTGTGCCATGGGGCAACCACCAATTCCTTTTAAAGCGCCGTCGAATCTTTTGCAGCCCGACTGC
>JANXWM010000218.1 GCA_025351145.1 Chitinophagaceae bacterium | reverse complement strand
ACAGCCAATACACCCAACTGTAAAATGTTAGTTCACCAAAAAAAGCCTTCTTATCAAAGCTTCTTTTTGTCGGCAACAACTAAAACTATCCCCGCAATTATTGCAACTCCGCCAACCCACGATGGCCAACCGAAAGAATTATTCTGCTTTTGGTTTATTTGTACCGGGCCCAAATCCACAACCTTTTTTTCTGTAGTAAAATTAATGTTCGTAAATATGAGCATTAGTATTCCTGCCACTATGAGAACGATACCTGTTACTTTCATAAAAATATTTTTATATTTTATAGAATAATGGTAATTGAAATATTATGCCAATAAAACCAAAGCGCAGGTTAGGGTTTAAAAAAAGCTTTTGTATAATAATTGCCACACATGCGTATTTATGTATACGCCTGAGCAATTTTCTATGGTGGGGTTAATTGATCATGGAGTTATATAATCTTCGCATAAATGCTCAGATATAATTAGAAAGTACAAGAGTGCGACGCAACAGTTGATGCCCAAAAAACAAATGCCTGGCTCATAATTTTTTTCATACTACTTAGGCGTTACTGTTACAATCACTCTTTTATATCTCGATAATTGTGGGGTTCCTTTATCTGTAACTTTTAAAATAAAATGAATGGTTTGAGGGCTTTCAACAACCGGCGCAGTTACAGGTATATCATACAAATTCGGCGAATATGGTTTTAAACTTACAATGCCTTTATAAGTTCCGGCTTCGGGATATTGAAACCACAAATAACTCATGGAATCTCCATCGGGATCTCTGGTGCCGGCAGCACTTAAATGAAATGTTTCCCCAGACTTTACAGTAAGATGATCGCTGTGCGCAAGCATCGGCACAGGAGGATGATTGCATTCATTGAAATTCTTGGTTGTCCATAACATGCGTGCGGCAAAATCATTTTGAAATTCTGTGCGCCAACGCCAGATTGTTTCGCGGTTACCTGCATAACTTTTTTTATCTGTTGGCGATACAATTGAATCATCGGCATTCGTCCAGATGGCCCTTGTTTCAGGTTCATCTTTTGGCCAATTATCTCTTTTGAACATACCTGAGTTAGAATCGAAAAATTCGGGAAGATAAAATTCATAACGTCCACCCCAACCGCCGTAGTTGGGATGTTCGGGATCGTTAAGCCCGTTGCTGATAAGGCTAAGAAATGATGGCGTATCGCCTTCCATTCCATAAGCCACGTCAGGGTAAGCAGCGCCAAGCGGACCAAGCCCTTGCTGAATATTTTTTGCCAGCCAATCTGCAGAAGTTACTTCTGTGTTTGAACCCGGCATAGGGAACGACATGCCCAGCCATGTTGCCTTCGCATAATTATAACCAGGTGTAATAACATAAAAAATGTTTGGAAAATTTTTGCGGATCCATGGGCCTGTATCATCCTGGTCTGAGATGGTGTAAACTCTAAGTTTTTTATATAATTTTTCCGCTTCGCTTGCACTCTTTGTATTCTTGATTTTCCATAACGCTTGTGCCAATGTATTTGGTCCGCCCCACACAGAAACCCACAAAGGACGATCATCATTTTTCTCTAACACTTTTACGATCCAGTCGGAGCCTTCTGAATCTTTTCCTTCACCAACACCCTGCATGCCGTATACAGCCAAACCCTTTTTCACCAAGGGTTTCAGCGCATCATACGATGGATAACCTTTTTCATGTTTCAATAAATTCGTTTGCACTTTTTTGTATGCATCGAGTACTTTTAAAATACTTTCAGGAGCCACTCTTGACTGCTGGTGAATAGAAGTTGTTGCGATCAATCCTTCCACATTCCATTGATTGCAATACAGCAGAAAGCGGATCAATGATTGCGTATCATCGGGGTCTGCTTCTATGTCTGAAAGCACAAGTACCCTTGGTTTTTTATTTACCTGCGCAATTGTGATGTATGGAATTAAAAACAAAGCAAGTATAACTGCAAGTATTGTGTTGTTTTTTTTCATGTGTATTTATTTTTTGTACCCAACTGTATTACTACTATCAGGCTTCTGTTGCGTCGCACTCTTCAAGGTTTTGTTCTTTGTTC
>JANXWM010000212.1 GCA_025351145.1 Chitinophagaceae bacterium | reverse complement strand
TTCGAACCTTTCTAAGCCAACAGATAGGCCTGTAGCCCAACGGAAGAGGCAGTGGTCTTAGAAACCACTTTGTAACAGTTCGAATCTGTTCAGGCTTACTGCATATTGCGCTTTGGTAGTAATGGTTATCCGCCTGAGGCGGACTCATAAGCTTCAGATGTTGGTTCAAATCCAACAGCTGCAACAAAGATGGTTCGTAGCTCAATTGGATCAGAGTATCCGGCTTTTAACCGGAGGGTTGTGCGTTCGAATCGCACCGGGCCAACAATGGATGAATAGCTCAACGGCAGAGCAGGTGCTTGTTAAGCACAAGGTTGAAAGTTCGAATCTTTCTTTATCCGCTAAATATTGTTTGATGATCGTGTAATTCGATGATGAGGAAATAAATATCAATCAGCATATCATTAAACAAAAGGACGAATAGCTCCAATTGGCAGAGCATCACGTTGAAGCCGTGACAGTGCTGGTTCGAGTCCAGCTTCGTCCACAGATAAATTAATAAGAGAAAGATGAAAGGATTGCGATGCAACAAAGATGCTATGTAAAACAAAAGTTGGTATCAAAATAAAAAATGAAATGACAATGGAACAGCAACAATGGAGAAGGCTTGATGGAACACGGATCAAACAACCAATTGAAGAAGAAGTAAGAATGATGTTGATTAAAGAAAAGGAAACTGGTTATGGTCTTAAAGTATGTATTGGTACAGATAGCCAGCGGAAAGGAAGTGAAATAGAATTCGCTACGGTGATTGTTTTCATCCGCAAAGGAAAAGGTGGTTTCATGTACATACACAACGAGATGGTTAAAAGAAAAATAGCGATAAAAGAAAGGATGTTGGAAGAAGTTGCCAGGAGTATTGATATTGCTTTCAGATTATGTGATCTGTTCATTGCTTTCAATATTGATATGGAAGTGCATGCAGATATTAATACCAATCCAAACTTCAAAAGCAATGCGGCGCTGAAAGAAGCAATGGGTTATATAATGGGGATGGGGTTTGTATTCAAAGCAAAGCCTCATGCATTTGCCAGCAGCAGCTGTGCTAATAAAATTGTGCAGTAGAAAAGAAAATTAAGAAACATATTCTCCATCTTTTAATGAGGTGGAGAATTTATAAAACAACAATCAACAAAATTTACAATTATGCGAACAGTAAAAAACTTTACAGAAATTTCAAACAGCGAAATGTTTGATCAGAATACACAGTATTTTTTTAGTGGGTTACCATGTATGAAAATTTATAACAATGGCAAAGAAACATAAAAGCCAACGGGAAGAACAATCTATGCTAAAGCAGGAAAGAGAGAAGCTTATTCAGGATATGCTGCAGTATTCAAAAAAGCGGTTTAAGAAATTTGATGAAGTAATTGTTCAATTATATGAGAACAAAAATCTAAATCAGTTTTTTACTACAGATAAAAGAATGTGGAAAATCAATGAATGCTTTGAAAACGTTGTGAAGAAAAATAATCAACGTGCTAAGACTTGTTTGAAAGACATATTCATTCAGCTTGATAAATCATCTTTATTGATTGCTGAGGAAGGTTCAATACAGGCAGTTTACAAAGCATTTCAGTTCAGGGCAAACTGGCGGAATGATATTTTTAAGTGGAAGCCGGTTTCAAAGCAGGCTGCATTTCAATTCAGGGAACTGGCAAGCTATTTATTCTGCCGGTACGATGTGCCAGAGTTTTTATATAAAGCGTTTTACGAAACGGGCAACATGCTTTTTATCAGTTGGTTCATACATCTTGGTGCAGGGGGAAAAGTGAGGGAGATGGAAAATATTCCAATTCCTTTTACGCAAAAAATGGGGCATTATTTTGCACAGGCCCCGGCAAAGATGGCAGTAACAGAAGCATTGCGCTGGGCGCAGGTAAAGGGTATGGGTGGCATTGAAAAAACAGCAGAAAGAATTGCTTACTCATGGATTGGTACAAAGCCTTTTGGCGATGAACTTTTTTGGGAATCGTTTCTTCAGTTACTCTTGCGAAGCGGGATGTTTAACCATGATAAATTAACTGAGCTGATTGATTATGTACGCGAAGCAAAAAGAGAAAATGCAGGCTATAATTTGAAGGGAAGAACACTTCAGTCATTGATGAGGCAAAGCGATGAGTGGCACGGTAAATATGCGCATGTAAAAGGTAACTGGTTCTGGAAATCATGCGGCATTGATGGATTTAAAATTGAACGTAAAACAGAAATAGTAAAACTGGAAGAACTTACAGAAGCAAAAAAACTGATAGAAGAAGGGGCAGCAATGAAGCATTGTGTAGCATCGTACACGCATTACTGCGCTCAGGGGAAAACCGCCATTTTTTCTTTACGAAAATATTCAGGCGGTGTGCTGAATGATATTATTGCCACAATTGAAGTAAACATTTTTTTGAAAAGGATCATGCAGGCAAAAGCAAAAATGAACAAGCCTATATCGGCAGAAGCAAAAAAATATATGGAAGCATGGGCGGCGAAAAATGCACTGGTTGTTAGCCCATATTTATAAAGCAACGTAGAAAGTGCTTAAAAATATTATGCCTTTATTCCCTTCAGGGATTAGGGGTTTCAAAAGCTTGCTTAACGGCAAGATGGATATATGCAAGTTTGCAGCAAACCAGGCAAGTGTTTTCAATAACACTGCAGTGCAGGTGTAGTAATTATCTGTATGCTGTTGCAGCAATAGGGCTGTGTCCACCATTAATCTGTGTGTCAGGGGTTCGAATCCTCTTCCCGATAAATCGGGATAACTCAGGGGTAGAGTAACAGACAATCATGTGGGTTCGACTCCCACTCCCGGGTTATACCGGGATGGCGGAATGGGTAAACGCAAAGCACTGTAAATGCTTTAGGTAAAAGAAGTACACCGCTTCAAAAAAATGGTGGAAATGAAAGCTAATGTTATCATCCTGCGATCTCAGGAAAGCCCTCTCCTTTGGAGAGAGTTTGGGTGAGGCTGCAACCGTGTGAATGCCTGCAGAAGGTGCTAAATATTGAAATTATTGCATCACTTATTAAATGCTACACGGCTTAGGATGCTTAAGCAGTGCGGTATAAAATAACTGGTATAAATAAAACAATTGAAAACCTTTTCCGCGTGCACAAGGTGGGTGATAACAAAAGCTTTTAAATACAAATTTTGCAGTAGAAATTTTTTGAGCCCCACAATAGATTTTAATGGCATCGGCTGTTGCGTCGCACACTTGTACATTAGAACAATACATGAGCTTTCAACAGCCAATACACCCGACTGCAAAATCCGGGTTAAAGAGAAATTAATTATTTAAAACATAAAAAAATGAAATGAAAAATGTAATAATTAACGCCTACCAAATTGGTTTGGTATTCAGGCGTGGGGAGTACAGGCGTATCTTGAAACCAGGCGATTACTGGTTGTGGAACGAAGAGGTAATGATCTATGATCTTACAAAACAATTTCAGCCACCCATCGAATTGAACATCTTACTGCAGGATATTGCGGTGGCTGAAGCATTGCATGTAGTTGAAGTTAGCAACACTGAAATTGTGTTGCAGTACGAAAATGGTTTGCTGAAACAGGTATTAACTGAAGGCCGTTACACCTTCTGGAAAAGTATTGTGCAGTACGATTTTGTACGTGCCGATATCAGCAAAATAGAGATCACTGAAAACATTGGCCGTGCCACATTGCAGCACAAATTATTGGCGCCTTATTTGCGCAACGTAACTGTCGACAGCCATGAGAAAGCGCTCTTGCTTGTTGATGGTAATTATGTGCAAACTTTAAATAGTGGTGTTTACTATTGGTGGAAGAACAGCATCGCAGTTATTGTTGCAAAAACAGATATGCGTATGCAGCAAATTGAAATAAACGGACAGGAAATATTGACAAAAGATAAAGCTGCATTGCGTATCAACGGGCAGGCACAATACAAAGTGGTTGACATTGAAAAAGCGTTGCTGCAAAACAAAGAATACGACAAACAATTGTATGTGGCTTTTCAGTTGGCATTGCGTGAATACATTGGCGCATACAGCTTCGATGAGTTGCTGGAGAAAAAAGAAACCATTGCGCCTTACATCCTGAAAGCCGCTGCCGGTAAGGCTTTGGCATTGGGTGTGGAAGTAACAGGTTTCGGTATCCGCGATATTATTTTGCCTGGTGATGTAAAAGAAATTATGAACCAGGTATTGATCGCCGAGAAAAAAGCACAGGCCAACATCATCATGCGCCGTGAAGAAACTGCCAGCACACGCACCTTGCTGAACACTGCAAAACTGATGGAAGAAAACAGCATGCTGTTCAAGTTGAAAGAGATGGAATATGTAGAGAAGATTGCAGAGAAGATCAACAACATCAGCGTAAGCGGTAACGGCGTTTTGATAGAACAGTTGAAGCAGATATTTGTGCCGCAGAAATAACAAGTCTGAACCGGGATTTGGGGGATTGAATAGATTTTAAGGAAATAAAAACAATGCCTTTAAACTTGTAAATCTTTCCAAATCCACTTTCAGACAAATTATGTACTTAGCTTTAGTGGTACTATTAAGCATCGTTGCGTCGCACTCTTGTACTGTTGGATTATATATTGAGCAAAGGAGGAGATTAATCCAAGGTGCAAAAGATAAGTTTCTGGGGAAGTTTTTACGAAGCAGAAGTATTGGTGAATGATTTAAATATAGTGGTAAGGATGATGAGGAATGAGTGGGAGGTTGGGGAGGAAGTTTATTTAATAAAAGTTTAAAAAGAGAAATATGTATCAAGAATACAATGAACAAGAGAAAGAGGATCTTACTAGATATTCAGATTTGATAAACAGATTTGTAGAAAATGGACTGACAATTTTAATTGAAAAAATCAATGATAAAACGAACTTGAGAAAAGACTATGCTTCTTATTTTCTTTTCAGACAAATAATTGAAGCAGGAGATGCAATTAGTGAACTTATTAAAATTGGATGTATCAATGCTTGTAAACCGTTGTTAAGAACATTGTTTGAAAGCTATTTCCAGCTAAACTTTTTGTTTAAAGAAAATCAAGATAGAAAATCCCTACAGCTATTATATCATAATGAAATTAGAAAAAGAGATTACTATGAGAATTTAGCTTATCCAAACAAAGGTGGAAGCTTTTACCAAAGACTAAAAAATGATAAACACTTAAATGGAATGGATTTGGGCAAAGACCAAAAAGAAATTTATATTGATAACATAAGGAAAATTAATGAAACAATTAATGATCCTGATTACGAAGAGATCAAAAAAGAATATGGTAGAATTGAAACAGCGAAAACGAAAGTTAGTGGCAAAAATTATAAGGTTAAATATTGGTATGAATTGTTTGACGGTCCAAAAAATGCAGAAGGAATAATGATTACATTAAAGGAGACTGCATTATATGAATTTATTTACAGAGACTGCTCTGCATATTCTCACGGTGAAGATTTAGTTCATCCCAATTTAGAACCTAACGATGAAAGTACTTTTGGAATCAGCTCTTTAAGAGACATAAGACAGTTGGTAGTAATTGCTAATAATGCAATTCTATTAATCGAAAGATGTTGTTTACTTTTTTTGCAAAATAAAGTTGCCGAGCCAAAAAAATATGCAGATAATTTCTTTCCTATTGTTACAAAAGCTCAAGAATACAGAAAAGAAATGTAAATGCTCAATGACAGCTAAAACCAAAGGAGGCCACTATGCGTGTACTATTAAAACTAATTACTTCGGCGTTTGGTCATTCAATTCCTGGAAAGCGCGGATAAAAGAGTTCTTTTTCTTATTGTCTTTATGCAGTAAAAGCGCATTGTAGTATTCTGACCCGTATGCTTTTATGTATCCGGTGATTTGTATATAGTTGCCATCGTCATAATCTGCAAACCAACCGGTAAATTTATCGAACCTTACAGCATGACGCACATCAGTGTTATCGCATATATAAACAACTGCATTGATTTTAGATGCAAGAAAATTCTTGATGATTGAAACTATAGTGAAGGCAAGCTTTTTATCAACGCCCTTTTGTTTAGTAATCTCATTTTTATGGAGTAGATCAAGATTAAAGGCGAAAATTTTAGAAGCTATTTCGGGATATGCAGTGAAGTATTCTCCATAACTAAGAAAATAACACTTGTATTCATCACCATTTTGAGTAGTGAACTGAAATGTAAGGTCATCAATGATTAAGAGGTCGTAGACGTGCAAATTTGAAGCCATGTGTTTTTTCAAGTTCTTTAAGTGAAACGCCGTTCTGAATTGCTTCCCTGATTATCTTTTGATCAGCAAACATTTTTTGAACCATTTCAAGTTTGGTCATGGGCTTAGCCTTTGCTTTTGATTTGCGTTTAGAACGCACAGTTTTTTTTGTTTTAACAGTTGCTGTAGCCATAGCAAAATATTTACTGCAAATTACAACTTAAAAATGAAAAATTATTTACCAGATTGGTTCAAACCTACGCTTCGGTAAAAGCTCATAAAACTTCCGAACGTACAAGTGAGTGACACAACAACCGATGCCATGAAAATATATCGCTGGCATCAAAAAAATTAATAACAAAAAATAATAACTCCCCTTTAGGAGATGGGGGCATAATATAGGAAAGTTGAAATTAACAGGCAAAGAATTACGGGCCATCGGTTACCCCGAAGGGCCGGTAATAAGTGTTGCTATGAACGTGATGGAAAAAAATTATAAACATCACACAAAGGAGGAAGCGATGAAAATTTTAGAAGCCGTACTGGCATCACCGGTGGAATATTCCAACGATGCAGTGCTGGCATTGATAGCAGAAAAATTAATAGTAAAAGAGATACCCGAAGAAGCAGAGATTTCTTTAAACAACAATGGTGTTCATTTCAACATTTTCGGAAGGGAATTTATTGAAGAAGGTGCTATGCACCAGATGTACACCGCAGCAAAATTGCCGGTGGCAATTGCGGGTGCATTAATGCCCGATGCGCACCATGGTTATGGCCTGCCTATTGGTGGCGTGCTTGCAACTGAAAACGCTGTAATACCTTATGGCGTTGGTGTTGACATTGGCTGCCGTATGTGCCTGAGCATTTTTGATATAGATGTGAAAGATCTTACGCAGCGTGAAGCATTCTTTGTGCGTGAACTCGGTGAAGCCACTTTATTTGGCAGCGGTGCACAGTTTCAGCATTCGCCGGAACATGAAGTGATGGACAACAAATTGTTCTTCGAGTTGCCTTTACTAAAAGGCTTGCATGCACGTGCATGGAAACAGTTGGGCTCATCAGGAAGTGGTAATCACTTTGCAGAGTTTGGTATTATTGAAATTGATGAAACAGATGCTGTGCTGAATGTGCCTGCCGGAAAATATGTTGGCTTTGTAACGCATAGCGGTTCACGTGGATTGGGTGCAAACATTGCGAATCATTACACACGTCTTGCCATAAGTAAACGTCATTTGCCGCAAGAAGCAAAACATCTTGCGTGGTTAACGCTTGATGAAGCGGAAGGCATGGAATACTGGCTGGCTATGAATCTGGCGGGTGATTATGCAAGTGCTTGTCACCACGTGATACATGCAAAAATTGCAAAGCAGTTAGGTCGCAAGCCAATGAAGATGGTGGAGAATCATCACAACTTTGCATGGAAAGAAATGTATGATAACAAAGAAGTGATCGTGCATCGCAAAGGTGCTACGCCTGCCGGTAAAAATGTGTTGGGTATTATTCCCGGCAGCATGACGGCGCCCGGCTTTATTGTAAAAGGCAAAGGCGAAGAAGCCAGCATCAACTCCGCATCGCATGGTGCCGGCAGAAAGATGAGCCGCACACAAGCCATGGCAAACATTACGCACAATGCATTGAAAGAAGAACTCGCCAAACACAATGTAAAATTGCTCGGCGGCGGTTTAGATGAAGCGCCATTTGCGTACAAGGATATTGAAGTGGTGATGCAACATCAGAAAGCATTGGTTGATGTGGTGGGCAAGTTCACGCCAAAGATTGTAAAGATGTGCGGCGCGGAGACGAACAGAACGAGAAAGAATAAGCCCCAATCCCCTAAAGGGGAGCAAGGAGTGGAAGGGGAGTAACAATTAAAATACAACGTAATAATTTTTGCGTTGTATGTTTTTTATGTACCAAGCTGCAGTGGTACTATTGGGCTTCGTTGCGTCGCACACTTGTACTGATGGAAACAATGTGAGCAAAAAATATTGTAAAAAATAAATCATTACTATAAATTGTAGAATAATTATAATACGTACTACTAATTATTTAAACCAATGGAAGAGCTTACAAAAGAAGAACTCGAAAAACTAAAGCTTAGAAGAGAAATAGAGAAACTTCAATTTGAAATTGAGGAAAAGAAAAAACATTGGTTTATTAAGAACCTCTCCGTTATTCTACCAACTCTTACAGTTATTTCTACGATATTAATTGGTCTCTTTACAGGATATTTTAGTGCTACATCAGTCAAATTAGAAAATCAAAAACATGACTTACAAATTGAGGTTACATCTTTTCAAGAACGAAAGGATACTTTGAATAAGCGAAATATACAACTAGCCAATGAAAACGAAACTTTAAGCAATAGTCAACAAGAACTACAAAAAGAAAAACAAAGTTTGATATCGGATACTTCATCATTAGGTAACGCTGTAAGAAATAGTGATGAAAAAATTATAGATTACCAAAAACAAAAAAGCAAATTATCTTCCGAGATTAATAGTCTTGGTGCTCAAAAAATATTTTTGGCAGATGAGGTTAAGAAAAAAAATGACGAACTTAAGAAAGTAAGTACTTCACTTCCTATTACTACTATTGTAGAAAATTTTATAATTCAAGGAGATACTTTAATCCTTAATAATAAAAAAAGCGAATTTGATTTATTGATAAGTAAGTTAAAAGAGGGACTAAAAAATGATGATGTAGATAATTATTTAAAAGAGAAATTAGGCGATTCGCTTATCAGCATTACTTCAAAATATGTAATTACTACTGCTGCATATTTTTCGTCAAAAAATAAATTTTGGAAAGATAAGTTTAACGACTTTATAAAAGAAGACTTTAGTAAGCAGATTAACTCAAAAAAGCAAGTATTTTTAAGTAGAAGTCAAGTGCCAACATTTTGTTTTTATGGGCAGATGGGTTATTGGTCAGCAAAGGAGTTACATGAAAACAATAAGCTTTTACTCGAGCTAATTATTAAATCTATCAATTCTGATAATTCAAATATTGAGGACAAGACTCTTTCAACCTTAATTTCTGTTAACGCATCCAATTTTGGTACTAGTATGGACACGCTAATGTTTCCTAAATATGATGCGGATGGATTTATTGATT
>JANXWM010000136.1 GCA_025351145.1 Chitinophagaceae bacterium | reverse complement strand
AAACTTTTATTTGTAAAGTGTTAAATATTTATCATTACCTTTTTTTACAAATGGTTAGCTTTAACCCACATTGCAGCTAATAATCGTAAATTTTAAGCTAAACAAGTGATTTGGCGGTTTAAATTTATTCAGGGGGGACTACATATTTTTTTCGAGAGAAGGGTTTTTGTTTGAAATTTAGCGCATTGAATATTACTTGAACGCTTGGATTTGGTTCAGAGCATTGTCGTATTAATATTTTTTGATCATATTGATTTATCATGGTTGTAGTGACCATCTTTTGGGTATTCATGATACGTACAATATCACGCCACTCATTATTTATTCCTTTTTGTTTGAGTTGATGTCGGATGGTGTTTACTAAAGTGTAAGCCAATAATCCGAGATTTAAATGTGCCATAGCGGCTTCATCAGTTTTGTGATATACTGGACGAAGGTCAAGGTCAGTTTTAAGTGTACGAAAAGTGTTTTCAATCTCTCGTATGGTATTATAAATTTGCCATTGTACGCTCTCGTTTTTTTCATTGAGATTTGTCCGCAATAAATATTTCCCTTCTCGTTCTGCTTGTATTTTTTTAGACCATTTTACATTTATAGCAATATCTTTTCCATCGGTTATTACTTCTAAATTATAGTGACGGTTTGTAGATGGATATTTTTGTTTAAGACGGCCAATGCGTTCCCATACTTTTTCTGATTTTTTTACCCCTCCTTTTTTCGATAAACTATTATTTATTTTGGTAAGCTCTTCTTCATAACGTTGAGTAAACCGGCTATTCATGCTTTTCTCCTTATCTTCCTTTGCTTTGCTGTGTACCAGTATGTAATTATCGGTGTCGGCATCAACTTTTACTTTTTGCAGCGTGATCGGTTGTCCTTTTTTATCCACTATCTCTATTGGTTTACTACCCATATCTGCCTTGTATTTTTTCATCGATGAACGGGACACACAGATATAGTTAAATTCATATTTGCGCAATAGTAGTATATTTTCATCCGTAGCAATACCGGCATCCATGACCACTGTTGGCTTTCGCCCAGTTGTTGAGGTACGCCTGCTTAACTCTTCTATGATATGCAAAAGACTTTTACTATCTGTGATATTGCCATCAAACAGTTGTGAGTATTTTATGAAACCCTCCGTATTTACCACTACCGCCAATACAATCATTTTGCAATCACTCCGCTTTTCTTTGCTGCGTCCGTACTTTGCTACTTTGCTATCTTGAAGTTTGCCTTCAAAGTAAGTGTTTGTGAGGTCATAGATAATAATACTATCGGTTATATCAAAAAGTTCATTTGTTCGCTTGCTAAGATGTTGCTCCAGCTTATCTTTCACTCCATATAATTTGTTGCTTATGGTGTACAACTTGTCTTTAGTAACCGCCGCTTGAGGAAAACTTGTAACCTCACACACGGCGGAGTTTTGCCGTATCCATTTGCTCGTACGCAACTCCGATGCCGGGTAGGCGGCACGGCTGATAATATGTGTCAGAGCCAGGTTGATCAACGAGTCACTCCAATCTTGCGATTCTAAAAACGATCTTATTTGAAGCTGTTCCAAGGCTTGTGCACATAACCATTCGGTTCCTACTTCCCTGATGTTCTTATTTTCTATAGTATCTGTGTCCACGGTTTGATAAGCTCTACCATCTGCAATATCCAGACGATCCTTTTCTTTTATGATGGTAAAATATTTTTGTGCTAATACCTCTACCGAAATGTCGTCAACGGAAAACAAATCTTTCATGCCGGTACGGCTTTCTTTTACTAAGGATTCTATTCTGAGGCTAAGCAAACGTATTTGTTCAATATCTGCCAGTTCTTCCAATGAACCTAATTGTACAATTGTATGGTGGCGTACTGTGTTGTTAAAACGGTAGCTCTCCACTAATCGGTAATACTTTTTGTATTCGCCTGTGGATTTTATTCGCTTGAGTACCGGCTTGATAAACATGAAGCAAAGAAACACCAAGGGTTTCAGCTATCAATAGGCTGGTTGTACTACATTTCGGTTTTTTAAAATTCAACCCTTATCTGTTAAGGCTTTCACTTTTTTCAACACGTTTTTTGGGGATAAATTGCAACTTTGACACCCGTTTTTTACCTTTTTTATAGGCTTAGCTGCAATGTGGGTTAAAATTTTTCTAACAAACCGCCGTATACCAGACCGGTACGTACGGTGGTGTGAGAGGACATGTAACGAATTAATCGTTACCTTCCTACTCGATTGAAGTTCAATAATTATTAAATTTCTTGTGGTTTCAATAAATAATAAACGCCATTGGAAATTATTTCTATATTTGTTTTTTAACAACAACAAATATGGGATTAAGATTAGGCGATATTGCGCCAAACTTCACAGCACAAACAACATTAGGAGAAATTAATTTTC
>JANXWM010000125.1 GCA_025351145.1 Chitinophagaceae bacterium | reverse complement strand
GCTGCCAACACCACAGGATATTTCAATACGGCAAGCGGAGCAGCTTCCCTTGTTTCAAATACCACAGGGTACCGGAATACTGCCAATGGGTATGCAGCACTTTTTTTTAATACCACAGGTTACAGCAATGTTGCAGTAGGTGCCGGTGCCTTGTACAACAATACAGAAGGGCACGACCTGGTAGCGATTGGCGATTCTGCTTTATATAATCAATCAATTGGCGGTTTTAATACTTATTATAATACAGCTGTAGGCAGTAAAGCACTTTTCAGTAATACAGCAGGGTATCTTAACACTGCAAATGGATCTTATGCTCTTTATAGGAATACAACAGGGAATGATAACACAGCAAATGGTACTTCAGCGCTCTCTAACAATACAACAGGGAATGAAAACACAGCAAGTGGATTTAATGCTCTTGTCTATAATACAACAGGGTCGTTCAATGTAGCAAATGGGGTGTACGCTCTTGATAACAATACAACAGGGTCTTCTAACGTGGCAAATGGAAAATCATCTCTTTATGCTAATACCACAGGATTAAATAACACCGCAAATGGTGCTTCCGCACTTTTAAATAATACAACAGGGTCTTACAACACCGCAGATGGAGAGGGTGCTCTTTACAGCAACACAACCGGAAGTTTCAATACTGCAAATGGATATTCAGTACTTTTTTCAAACAAAACAGGAAGTAGTAATACTGCACTGGGTGATGATGCCGATGTTAATGGCGGCAACTTTGGCAACACTACTGTAATTGGAAGTACTGCTCTCGGCACCGCCAGTAACCAGGTTCGTATTGGCAACAATGCTGTTATTTCTATCGGTGGTTATGCAGACTGGACCAATATCTCCGACGGCAGGGTGAAAAAAAATATTAAAGAAAATGTACCTGGGCTTGCTTTTATCAATAAACTAAAACCGGTTACTTACAACCTTAATTTAGATGCTGCTGATAAAATTATTCAAAGACCAGAGATAAAAGATAAAGACGGCAATTCAATACAGGAAAAGGTTTCAGCACAACAATTGGCATCCCGCAAAGCAAAGGAGCAAATAATTTATACCGGTTTTGTTGCACAGGAAGTAGAGAAAGCAGCCCAAGAATTAAATTATGATTTCAGTGGTGTAGATGCTGCAAAGAATGATAAAGATTTCTATGGCTTGCGTTATGCAAGTTTTGTAGTGCCACTGGTAAAGGCTGTGCAGGAATTAAGTAACCAAAATGAAGATTTAAAAAAAGAATATGATGCTAAAATAAATGCACAACAAAAAGAAATAGATGATCTTAAAGCAATGATAACAGGTAAGCAAACTAACAGCATTGCCGTAGCTTCTTTAGAACAAAATATCCCCAACCCTTTTGCACATTCAACTACTATTAATTATAGCCTGCCACAGCAATACGGTAAGGCAAAAATTATTCTAACCGATAATTACGGCAAGTCAATAAAAGAAATAAATATTAGCGGCAATGGTAAAGGAAGTGTAAGTGTTGATGCTTCATCCTTGTCAAACGGGTCTTATCATTATAGCTTGTATGTAGATGGTAAAATTGTAAGCAGCAAACAAATGATACTTGCAAAATAAATACTCCCATTCTTTACTCTTAAAACAAAAAAATGAAAAAAATAACAACACTTCTTTTTACAGGCATGTTTGCTGCACAGGGCATAGTTGCACAAAATATATTTCCTTCCACGGGCAGCGCCGGTATTGGCACTGTTGCACCTAATGCTTCTTCGTTATTGGAAATGGTAAGCACTTCAAAAGGGCTACTGATTCCACGTATGACCAAAGCCCAGCGTGATGCCATTGCAACACCGGCAACAGGTTTAATGATCTATCAAACAAACAGTACGCCTGGTTTTTATTATTATAGTGGAACTGCATGGACGGCGGTAAGTTCAAAAGGAGCAAATACAACGCTTAGCAATCTTGTATCGCCAACTGCAATAAACCAATCGCTTTTACCCGGCATAACCAACTCCATTGATTTAGGTTCATCAACCAAACTCTGGAAAAATGCATGGTTCAGCGGCGATGCCACAATAAATAATCTTACGGTTGGTGCAGGTGGCGGTTCAGTTATTTTTAATACAGCTATAGGAAGCGCTGCATTACTTTCAAATACTACAGGCACTTCAAATTCAGCAATTGGCTTTAATACTTTGCGCAATAATACCACCGGTTATTATAATACAGCTAATGGAGCAAGCGCACTTGCAGCCAACACCACAGGATATTTCAACACAGCCACTGGCGCAGCCTCGCTTGTTTCAAATACTACAGGTTATAATAATATCGCAGACGGTTATGCCACCCTATTCTCAAACACTACAGGTTACAGTAATATTGCAATAGGTAATGGCGCTCTGTACAAGAATACAACAGGGTACAGCTTAGTAGCTATTGGCGATTCTTCATTATTTAACCAGTCAATAAATCCTTATAGTTATTATTCGAATACGGCTGTAGGAAGCAAAACACTTTATAGCAATACAACAGGAGACAATAATACCGCAACTGGGTATAAAGCACTTTACAGTAATACAATAGGAATTTTGAATACTGCAAATGGCACTGGCGCTCTTCAAAGCAATACAACAGGAAATTTTAATACCGCAAATGGGTCTGTTGCTCTTTACAATAATGCACTAGGGGATAACAATACTGCAAATGGGTCTGGTGCTCTTCAAAACAACACATCAGGAAGCAATAATACTGCAAATGGAAATTATGCACTTTTAACCAACAATACAGGAAATGATAACACAGCACTGGGGCGTTTCGCAAATGTTAGTGCCGGCGACTATAGCAATGCCACGGTAATTGGAAGTCTGGCATTTGGTACCGCGAGTAACCAGGTTCGTATTGGAAATGATGCTATTACTTCTATAGGCGGTTATGCTGACTGGACCAATATCTCCGATGGCAGGGTGAAAAAAAATATTAAAGAAAACGTACCAGGGCTTGCGTTTATCAACAAATTGAAACCGGTTACTTACAACCTTAATTTGGATGCCGCTGATAAAATTATTCAAAGACCAGAGATAAAAGATAAAGACGGCAAAGCGATGCAGGAAAAGGCTTCACCAGAGCAATTGGCATCACGCAAAGCAAAGGAGCAAATAATTTATACCGGTTTTGTTGCACAGGAAGTAGAAAAAGCAGCCAATGAATTAAGTTATGATTTCAGTGGTGTAGATGCTGCAAAGAATGATAAAGATTTATACGGCTTGCGTTATGCAAGTTTTGTAGTGCCGCTTGTAAAAGCTGTGCAGGAATTGAGCAAAGCAAATGATGCACTGCAGCAACAGAATACAGATCTCGAAAAAAGAATGCAGCAGTTAGAAGCAATGATGAATGTTCAATCAACAACAACTACAAATGTGCAATCAGTAAAAATAAATAATGCTTCATTGGAGCAAAATATTCCCAATCCGTTTAATCATTCAACGACTATTAATTACACGTTGCCACAGCAATATAGCAATGCAAAAATTATTATAACAGATAATGCAGGTAAGTCAATAAAAGAAATAAATGTTACTGGCAAAGCCAAAGGCAGTGTAACTGTAGATGCTTCGTCATTATCAGCCGGTGCTTATCATTACAGCTTATATGTTGATGGTAAAATCATCAGCAGTAAACAAATGGTACTCGCAAAATAAAGTAAGAAAATTTTTATGAACCAGGCAAAGAATAAGTATTAAGCTTCCGTTGCGTCGCACTCTTGTACTGTAGAATATATTTAAGCAATGTGCGGTCAACGTTCAATAATGTACAAACCGTACAAGAGTGCGACGCAAGGGACGATCATTAGAATTACCAAAGCCTGGCTCATAAATTTAAATAACAAAACTAAAACCCTTTTTATAAAAACAATCACGAAACCCGGCCTGCAAAAACATCAGTAACGCAGCCATAAAACAAAAAAAATGAAAACAATTATTACACTTTTCGTATCATGCTTTTTTCTGTTGCATGTACATGCACAGCCTTACCAGCTAAGCCTTTTAAAAGATATAAACCCGGGCAGCAATTCGTCAGGCCCAATGGGTTTTGTAGAAATGAATGGCATTCGTTATTTCAGCGCCTATACAGCAAATGAAGGCCGCGAATTATGGCGAACCGATGGCACTGCCGCTGGAACTTACATAGTAAAAGACATTAACACAGGGCCCGATTACGGTTACACCTTTTCTTACCCGATAATGTTTAACAACAAAATTTATTTTGCCGCCACAACAGCAGCCAATGGTACAGAATTATGGAGCAGCGATGGTACTGCTGCCGGCACACAAATGGTGGCGGACATAAATCCGGGTTCGGCAGGAAGTGATTTTTTTAGCATTACCATTTACAACAACAAATTATATTTCGTTGCTTTCACCGCTGCTGAGGGCAGTGAGT
>JANXWM010000096.1 GCA_025351145.1 Chitinophagaceae bacterium | reverse complement strand
CCTACAGGTTATAGCGTGCGGTTTGCTGCTCTTTGTTCCCAAAAGTACAAGAGTGCGACGCAACGAAAGGTGAGCAAAGGACCAATGCCTGGTACATAATCTTTCTTTTTAAAAATCAATGCGCTTCGGCAACTGCTGCTTTTGCCAATGCTTTTTCTGCTGCTGTTTTTTTCTTTACCCTTAAAAAAGCAACCAGCGGTATTACAAGAATAAAAAATATGCCAACCAGCCGGAACGTATCTAAGTAAGAAAGGTAGTATGCCTGTTTTTCTACTGCGGCATTTATAACCGCATACGCTTTTGTAGTGGCGCTTGCTAAATCTGTACCCTGTGCCATCATGCCCTGTACCAGTGTGTTGAAGCGGTTGGTAAATTCGGATGATCCAGGCGTAAGGTTTGATACAAGGTCGGTCCTGTGCTGCGCATACTGGCGGGCAACATAATTGTTGGCCATTGCAATACCAAAAGCACCGCCTAACTGGCGAATCATATTATTGAGTGAAATGCCTGCTGCGTAATCTTTTGGCTGCAGCCCCACCACAGCCTGGTTAATCAACGGTAACTGTACCATGCTTAAGCCCAGTGCACGTAAGGCAAGGGGGAAAAAGAAATCCCATCTGCCCACATCGGGGCTTACGCTTGCGCTGTAGTAGCAATATGCTGCAAAGAATATAAAACCGAAAACAACAAATGGAATTGGCGATACACCTTTACTCATTACTTTACCAATGATGGGCATCATGATCACAGTAATTAAGGTGGGCGCCAGTAAAGTTAATCCTGTTTCGTAAGGTGTAAAGCCTAAAACCCTTTGTGCCAGCACAGGAAAAACAAATACAGAAGTGTATAAACCAAAGCCTGTAACAAAAGTGAATATGGTGGTAAATGCAAGGTTGCGGTTGTTTAATACACGCAGGTTTACAGCTGGTTTTTCTATAGTTAACTCGTACCAGATAAAACTTACCAGCCCAACAAATGCGAATATGGCGCAGGTACGTATAGTGCCGCTGGCTAACCAGTCTTCGGCTTCGCCACGCTCCAGTACATATTGCAGGCAACCTATGCCTGTGATCAATAAAAGGATGCCGGTATAATCAATTTTTATAGACTTTTTATTTCTGCCTTCGCCCGGTTTAAGATCAATAAATACGAAAGCGAGTATGGTGGCAATGATACCAATAGGAATGTTGACCATGAAAATTAATGGCCATTGAAAATGATCCATAATATAACCGCCGAGTGTAGGCCCGAGTGTAGGGCCTAATACAATGCCCATACCAAATAAACCGGAGGCAATGGGCCTGTCTTCGGGTTCAAATGCATCGAATAAAATTGCCTGCGAAGTAGAGAGCAATGCCCCGCCGCCAACGCCCTGTATAAAGCGCCATAATACAAGTTCAACAAGGCTTGTACTCTGCCCGCAGAAATAAGATGCAATGGTAAAGATGATCATGGAAGCGATGTAATAATTCTTTCTTCCAAAGTATTCAGCCAGAAAACCGGTGAGTGGTATAATGATCACATTCGCGATGGCATAAGCAGTAATTACCCAGCTTATATCTTCAATGCTTACACCAAGGCTGCCGCTCATATCGTTCAACGCCACGTTAACAATAGATGTATCGATCAACTCCATTATCGCTGCCGATACGGTAGTAATTACAATAACAAATTTTGCTACTCCTTTTGCGGACATAACAGGTTATTTAGTAGTGATGGTAATCTCTGCACTTAAGCCGGCCCGTAAAATATTCCTGTAATTACTGATGTCTTTGATGGTAATTTTTACAGGTACGCGCTGTGTAACTTTTACAAAGTTGCCACTGCTGTTATCGGGGGGGAGCAGTGAAAATTTGGCTCCTGTTGCATCGCTTAAACTTTCGATAGTGCCGGTAAGTTTTAAATCAGGGTAAGCATCTAATGCAATATCAACGGGCATTCCGGGATAAAACTTTTTTATCTGTGTTTCTTTAAAGTTGGCAACGATCCAGTAAGTGCTGTCGTTTACAATAGAAAACATAGGTGTGCCCGCCTGAACATATTGGCCCATTGTAACATTTTTCTTTCCCAGTTTTCCGGGTTGGGGAGCGTAAATTTTTGTATAAGCAATTTTTAGTTTTTGCTGTTCAATGGCCGCTTTTTTAATATCGAGCGAAGCTTCTGTTTTTTGAATAGAAGCCTGCAAAACAGCCATCCTGCTGTCTGCGGCACCAAAATCGCTGTTACTGTTGCTCACCTGTTGGCTGGCAACTTCAAGCGCATAGCGGCTGTCTTCCAGTTGCTTGCGTGTGATGGCCTGATCAGCAAATAAATTCTGGTTGCGTTTATAATCATCTTCGGCCTGTTGTTTTTTTACTTCGCTTAAACTGATGTTGCCTTTATTTACTTTAAGGCCAACGGTGGCGTTGTTCAATGCAGCTTTTGCATTGAGTATGTCTGCCTCGGCACCTTTGTAATCTGCTTCCATCTGCAGCAGTTGGGCCTGCAGCTCATCATCATCTAACTGCACCAAAAGCTGGCCCGTTTGCACGGAATCATAATCGCTTACTGCAATGGATTTTACATAGCCTGAAACCCTTGGTAATACCGGCGTTATCTGGGTTTCTACCTGTGCGTTGTCTGTTGTTTCATGGTTTAATGCAAAAGATATTTTAGTGTAGGCGAAATAGCCCCCTGCAATTAAAACCACCGCCAATATAATAAAGCGGATAGGTGATTTTTTCTTTTTGATTTCCTGCGGTTCCATAACTTATGTTTATAATGTTAGTTTTTTAATAAATAAGCGTGCAGCATATCCTTTAAATGACCGCCTACCCTTTTTATAAATTTGGGGTCTTCGTAGGGCACATGGTTATCTTCTTTGCCAAATAATTTGTTGCACATTTTTTTTGAAAGCAGTACATGATTTATTGTTCCAATCATTGTTGCGATAACCAGTGTACTGTCTACTTTTTTAAACGACCCCCTTTTAATTGCGGCATCTATAAGGTTCCTGATCAGTATTGAATTTGGATAGAGAATATCAACAATTGCTTGCTGCAGGTTTTCTCGCTGGCTAAGCATTAATTCCTGGTGAATGATGCGGTGAAATTTGCGGTTGGTAAAAAACCTGTTAACAAAACCATCAATAATGCGGTCAATTTTTTCAATGTCAGATAACGAATTATCTTTTACAATTTCTTCCATCATACCTTTTGAGTAAGCAGCTTTTTGGGCCACCATTGCTTCAAAAAGTTT
>JANXWM010000081.1 GCA_025351145.1 Chitinophagaceae bacterium | reverse complement strand
CAACATGGGATGCCCTGGAGCCGTATTTTAAAACTTTGCTCGAAAGAGAAATCAACTCTTTGCAAGACCTTGAGCAATGGCTTAAAGATATGAGCGAAGTGGAAGCTGCGGTAAGCGAAGATGCCTGCTGGCGGCAGATACGCATGACCTGCGACACCACAGATAAAGCGCTTGAAGAAGCTTTTACTTATTTCTGTATGGAGATACAGCCCAAGCTGCAGCCTTATGCAGATGCACTGAACAGAAAATTAGTAAGCGGTGCTTTTACAAAAGAATTAGACCAGCAAAAATATTTTACGTACCTGCGCAGTGTTAAGAAAAGCATTGATCTTTTTCGCGAAGAGAACATTCCTATTCAGGCCGAACTGAGTGTAATGCAGCAGCAGTTTGGTGTTATCTGCGGCAAGATGACTGTGGAAGTAAACGGCCAGGAATATACTTTGCAGCAGGCCGCAAAATTTTTAGAAAACCACGACCGCAGCCTGCGTGAAGAAGTGTACAGAAAAATACAGGAGCGCAGGCAGCTTGACAAAGAAGCATTGCATAATTTATACTCAGAATTAATTCAGCGCCGCGATAAAGTGGCAAAAAACGCAGGTTTTGAAAACTACCGCGATTATAAATTTGTAGAGCTAGGGAGATTCGATTACAGCAAAGAAGATTGTTACCGTTTTCATGAAGCGGTGAAGTTGCATGTACTGCCATTGGTTGAGAAAATTTACCGCCACAAAAAAGAAAAATTAGATTTAGATAATCTGCGCCCATGGGATATTGAAGCACAGCCCGAAGGCACAGAACCACTGCGCCCTTTTACCACAGGTAAAGAGCTGCTGGAGAAAACTGAACAGTGTTTTACAGAGCTTCATCCATTCTTTGCAGACTGCCTGCGCAAGATGGACGGCATGAAACACTTTGACCTGGAAAGCAGGAAGGGCAAGGCCCCCGGCGGTTATAACTGTCCGCTTGCAGAAAGCGGCGCACCATTTATTTTTATGAATGCTGCCGGTCAAATGGATGATGTAACCACGATGGTACACGAAGGCGGCCATGCCATTCATTCTTTTCTTTCGCACAATCTTGAGCTAAGCGGCTTTAAAGAATACCCCATGGAAATTGCAGAAGTTGCCAGCATGGCAATGGAGCTTTTCAGCATGAACCACTGGCATGCATTCTTTGATAACGAAGCAGATTTAAAACGTGCAAAAGAACACCAGCTTGAGAGGGTAATCACTATTTTTCCGTGGATTGCCACTATTGATAAATTTCAGCACTGGGTGTACGAAAACCCAACGCATACCATTGAACAGCGCACAGAAAAATGGGTAGAAACACTCAACGAATTTTCTACAGGCGTGCTCGATATTAGCGGCCTGGAAGCATACCGTAAAACAGGCTGGCAGCGCCAGTTGCACCTCTTCGAAGTACCTTTTTATTATATTGAATATGGTATTGCGCAGCTTGGCGCTATTGGTTTGTGGATGCAGTACAAACAAAACCCGCAGCAGGCTTTGGAACATTATGTAAATGCATTGAGCCTTGGTGGCACCAAAACATTGCCCGAGCTGTATGCCGCAGCGGGCCTGCGTTTCGATCTTTCTCCTGCATACATTAAAACATTAATGGACTTTGTAAATACAGAAATAGAAGCACTTGTTTAAATAATTTTCAACAGCAAAAGCCGGTATATTTTTTTGTTACCGGCTTTTGTATTTTATGGCATCGCCTGTTGTGTCACTCACTTGTACATTTGGAGCGATGTTGGGCATTGTGCAACAGGCTTTATTTTTCAATTATCTTTTATTGCGGGCCAGCTTTGGCTAAAGCCCTTTCTGTTTTCGTTATTAACCCAAGGCTTAAGCCTTGGGTTAATAATTTTTTCATGTACTGGCTTTAGCCAAAGCCTGCGCTTCGGTTTCTTCGCATGTTCCATATTGATCCGAACGTACAAGGGTGCGACGCAAGTAAAGCTTAATAGTTGCAATACTGTTTGGCCAATAAAAAATACCGGGGCAAATAAATATTCTGCAAATAAGGCCCGTGGCATTTTAATTGCTATTTATACATAACCTGTTTTATAGCAGGGGTTTTTAAATTCTCACCTGACTGTTAACCATGTAAAACTTCTACGATGGGTATTAAATCTGCGGTAGATCAACAAACTTTTCGCAACGAGCACAATAAAGCAATGGTAAACCTGTTGTTTTCGCACGACTGGCTCAAAGAAAAAATTAAAAGCTTCCTGGTTACCGAAAAAATAACAGCACAGCAGTATAATATCCTGCGCATTCTCCGTGGCAGCAGCGAACCTTTAAGCACCATGCAGATAAGGGACCGTATGCTCGACCGCATGAGTGATACCAGCCGTGTTGTAGACCGTATGCTGATAAAAGAACTCGTAATAAAAAAAACAAACGCTGCCGATAAAAGGCTTGTAGATATTACCATTACAGAGAAAGGCGCACACATATTAGAACAGCTTGATGGCAGGAATGCAGAGCTTGATAATATCATAGGCTCCTTATCGGAAGACGAAGCAAAAACGTTAAATCATTTACTCGATAAACTGCGCAACGGTTAAAAAATTCAACCGCCTTATCTTCGCTGCATGAAGCAATGGGTTCTATTAATTTGTTTTATTTTTTTGTTTTGTTTGCGGCAGTCAGCTTTACACGCACAGCCTAAATACGAATTCCGGGCAGCATGGATCGCCACCGTGGTAAACATAGACTGGCCCTCAAAAAAGGGGCTTCCTGTTTACACTCAAAAAGCCGAATTTATTTACCTGCTCGATAGTTTACAGAAGCTCAACATTAATGCAGTTATTGTGCAGGTACGCCCTGCTGCAGATGCTTTCTATCCTTCACAGTACGAACCCTGGAGTGAATATTTAAATGGTGTGCAGGGCCTGCCGCCGGTTCCTTATTACGATCCATTACAATTCATGATTGAAGAGGCGCACAAGCGCAATATGGAATTTCATGCATGGTTAAATCCATACCGTGCTGTGTTCGATCCATACAATTCTTCGGTTTCGCCAACGCATATTACCCGCACACATAAAGACTGGTTTCTTACTTATGGCAACAAGAAATATTTTAACCCCGGTCTGCCCGAAGTAATGCAATACGTAACACGCATTGTAAAAGATATTGTAACCCGTTACGATATCGATGCCATACACATGGACGATTATTTTTATCCCTATCGTATTGCCGGCAAAGAGTTTCCCGATGCTGCTGCGTTTCGCAAATATGGCAATGGCTTAGATAAAGATGATTGGCGCCGCAGCAACTGCGATAGTGTGATTAAAATGATACATGATGCCATTCTCGATACAAAGCCGCTTATCAAATTCGGCATCAGTCCGTTTGGTGTTTGGCGCAACAAAAGCCAGGACCCTAATGGCAGCGATACCAAAGCCGGACAAACCAATTACGATGATCTCTATGCCGATATTTTACTCTGGCTCGAAAAGGGCTGGATAGATTATGTAGCCCCGCAACTCTATTGGGAAATTGGCCACCATCTCTGTGATTATACCACCCTGCTTGCATGGTGGAGCAGCCACAGTTACGGTAAGCATATTTATATTGGTCATGGTATTTACAGAACCATAGAAAACCCAACACCTGCGTGGCGCAACCCCAACGAATTACCCAACGAAATAAAACTGCTGAGGCAGGATCAAAATATACAGGGCAGTATTTATTTCAGTTGCACCAACCTGCTGCATAACCCCAATGGCTGGGCCGACAGTTTAAAAAACAATTACTACAGCACACCCGCATTAATACCGCCCATGCCCTGGGTTGATGTTAATGCACCGCACACACCGGCCATTATTAATTTTACAGAAAGCAATAAAAACAATCCCATCAGGTTGTTTAATTTTTACGCCAAAACAAGCGACTCACTCGAAACTGAAGAAATAAAAACGTTCGTGGTATATATCTCCGGCGATTATTCAACGCTTGGCAAAAACCCAACCATGCTTATTGCAGCACAGGGCCAGAAAAACTTCCAGTTTAATATTCCGCAATCGCAAATACCAGCTAACTGGAGCGGATGTTATATCGCCATCAGTTGTGTAGACAGGGAGAACAATGAAAGCCCACTAAGCAACACTGTGCAGCTTATTAAAACCAATAAAGGCTGGGTGATTCCCAAGTAAATAGTTCCATATTTTTTGTAGCCAGGCAGAAGTATTTCATAGCATCGCCTCTTGCGTCGCACTTTTGTACGGTTGGACCATGAATTGAGCTTTTAATGTAGCGGGTGGCCTTAGCTCAGTTTGCGAAAGTTTTATTCGTACATTCGTTAGTAAACTCCTTGTGTGTCACCTAAAGTTAAGTTGGTTTCCATATCAGCCAACAACGAAATTTCGATATTTATACCATTTGCTTATTTATTGCAGACATTATCTTTTTTACACACTTTTCAGTATCCTTTTTTATTTCATGCTCCCAAAATCTTAAAACCTTAAAGCCAAGTTTTTTTAAAGCTTTTGTATTTTCTATATCCCTTTGCATATTTCTTTCAATCTTGGGGATCCAGAATTTTCGATTTGTTTTAATTTTCTTCTTTTTAATATCCCAATTATAGCCATGCCAAAACTCGCCGTCTGCAAAAACAACAAGCATTTTTTTTCTTACAACAATATCAGGACTGCCCGGCAATGCTTTCACATTTATCCTATACCTCACCCCTGCTTTCCATAGCTCTTTTTTCAATAATTGTTCAGGTTTAGTTTCTGTACTTCGAATCTTGCTCATCAACGCAGACCGTTCAGCAGTCGTTTGAAAACCAAGTTCTTTTTTAAACTTTAGTACTTTAATCTTCTTATTCACAATGCAATTTTTTTTGCTTAGTTTACACGGACATATAACAGCAATTATGGCAACCAAACTAACTGCACAACAACTTTACAACAAATTAGTTAATACTGATCAACTTGTTGGAAAACAGGGGACAATCAGTTTTGATTTAAACAATTTTTCGATAAAAATTGAGACTAAAGATATAATAGGAAATGTTATACAAGACTGGCTCAGGGCATGGTTAACTAAAGAGGGCGTACATTTTGTTTTAAATACTAATACTCAAAAATTCCCTGACATTTATTTAGATACACCGTCCAGCAAAAGTGGGCTACTTGAAATAAAGACATTTGACTTTAAAAAAAGTCCAAATTTTGATATTGCCAATTTTGATTCCTATTGTAGCTCAATTGAGACTGAATCATATAGGATTGATTCCGACTACTTAATTCTGGGTTACGAAATGCAAAGGTCTAATATTTTTATTAGACAAATATGGTTGAAAAAGATTTGGGAGATATCTGGATCAAGTAAGAAATGGCCTTTAAAAGTTCAAGTTAAAAAAAATGTTATTTATAATATACGACCAATAGTTTGGTATTCAAGTAGGGGTAAATTTAAAGCATTTGGCTCCAAGGAATTATTTTTAAAAGCAATTAACAATACAAGGTATCAAAATCCACAAACTCATTTCCAAAATGCTCATTGGCTTAATAATGTGCTTAGTAACTACAATCAACATTCAGGAATAACTTTAGTTATACCATAGCAGGCTCATATACTTCTGCTAACCTTTCAGAAACAGCTGAAACAACTTTTACTGCAACAGTATTACCAAGTAAATCAAAACCTTCGTCAATTGTAACTGGCATTTCAAACCATTCGGGGTATCCAAATAATCTAAGCCCTTCCCTTAATGTCATTCTTCTGATACCATTGCCATCCGGCACAACTAACCTTGCCATGTCTGTAGCTACAAGAGTTGGGGCAATACCATTAGGGTTAAGAATTTTATTGATTTCAAAACTCAATTTACCTGAAACAATATTATAGCCGGGCTTTAAAGATTTATTCTCTGCCCTGTATGTTTTCGTTCCTAAAAGGGCTTGTTCTGTAATTAAACTCTTAGGATGCTCAAATTTCAAATATCCTTTTTTAACTAAATCATCAAGCATCTCTTTCAAATTCGGCGAACCGTGAAAAGTACTTATTTGTTCTAGCGTAAGTGTCATTCCATCCATCCATTTAATACCAATCTCCGCAGCCCAATGTTTTTTTCGCCTTTCTTTAAACAATTTATTTAATATTATTGCCTGTTCTTTTGAAACAGGGCCTTTTAATTCGATATCCCAGCTATGTATATTATCATTTCCACCTCTTTTATCTTTTATTGATTTTCCATATAAATCTTCTATTGAAAGATGTGCCAATAAAAGTTTTGAAAACTTTGTATCCATTGTTGGCAACCCTTTCTCTATTATACCCTTAATTTTTTTTCTCTTAGGTTCAAATCCATCTAAAGATATTTTTTCATTTCTTGCACCTACTATAAAAACCCTTTTCCGGGCTTGTGGCAAACCAAAATCAGCAGCATTTAAAACTTTCCAAGTTACCTCATACCCGAGCATAGTGAGTTTTTCTATAATTGTTTTTAGTGTTTTACCAATTTCATCCTTCTTGTTTTCTAAATCATGTTTTACAAGGCCTTCAACATTTTCAAGAATGAAACCATAAGGTTTTTTATCGGCAATTATCCTTTCAATTTCAAAAAATAATGTACCCCGTGTATCAACAAAACCAAGGCGTTTGCCGCCTGCGCTAAAAGGTTGACATGGAAACCCACCTAAAAGAAAATCAAAATCAGGGATATCATTATTAGCCACTTTAGTAATATCACCTGCAAAATAATCATGTGAGAAATTATGCTTAAGCACTTTTAATGCAAAAGGTTTAATCTCAGAAGTCATTACACATTTAGGAATTAATCCTGTAGTTTTAAATGCTTCTTCAAAGCCCAAACGTAAGCCGCCTATGCCAGCAAACAAATCAATAAACCTAACTTCACGCATGTCTTTTGGTTTTAGTTTTATTACTTTTTGTCTTGTATAAAACAACGGGTTCTGATAAAATCATTTCTGAATCAACTTCCGGAATAAACGTTTTACATCCTATAGCATTTAGGCATTGAATCAAAAATGCAGCACTAAACGTACCACGGCTTATTTTGCTATCGATACTTGCCTTTGTTTCTTCAACTCCAATATTATCCAATAACCTTACTAAATCCTCAGAAGTTACTCCTCTTCGAATTAACTCAGACTTTAGTAACCGCTTAGCTTTTTCATTCCAGTCGGTATCGTTCATGACTTCATTTATTGATTATAATTATCAAATATGCAAATATTTCTCAAATACGACAAATTATTTGTATTAAATTTATTAACATTTCTTAGCATCGTATTGTTAATAGGGCAGGGTTTCTTAAGGGCAACTTAGGGCTTAAGATAAAAGCCTTTCTCCTCCCATTAGCCAGCGTCCCGCCGGTGACTATTATTTAAAAACCTCTGGCTTCCCCATTTTACTATTCCAACGCTCAATTTACGCTTCTATACAACTCCTAAGCAGCGGCAGCTTTTAGTTCAATGAGTTTACGTTCATAGAAAGCTATTTTGGCAGTTCTTTGCTTTTCCTGGTACGCCTTTAAATCCAGCGGGGTAAATATTTTCTTTTGGGTAACCA
>JANXWM010000076.1 GCA_025351145.1 Chitinophagaceae bacterium | reverse complement strand
ATAATAGTTAATTATTTTAATCAAAAATATAAAACGCCTGGGGCTGTTTAAAAATGATTAATGTAATACCAGCAGCGGTTTTCATAGCATCTTCGTTGCGTCGCAATCACTTCACCGGCTGTAAAAATGGCATCGTCCGTTTCACATGCGGAGTCGCGAACAAAATTTAAACAGTTTCTTACGGAACAACTGCAATAAATTAATCTTCATATTTTCTTTTTTTCCTGGGCTTATATTCCAGTTGTTCTATTAAAGATTCGGGTGATGGGTTTTTTGTAATGGATACTGCTATTTGGTAAAATAATACCAGCAGCACAATGGAAAATAGTGTTTCGCCCCAGGTTACCCAGTAGCCCCACCAGCTATACACAGCGGCTTTTTCGGGCTGTGATGTTTCGTAAATGATGGGCACTTTCTCCCCTTCTGCAAAGCTCCTGAACAGGTATGCTGCATTAACTGAATATGTTTTTTTGCCCGACTGAAATAATGCATAAGGCTGTGGCTTATTGGCGGTGCTGTCTTTGTCAAAATGTATTACTGCAACGTTAATCTCCCCATCGAAATAATCGGGCTGCCTGCTGAATAAAACATAGAGGCTGAAACAAACAATGTATAAGATAAGAGCGGTTTTGTACAAGAGAAAAATTTTGATGTTGAAATAAAAAAGGACCAGAAGTAATTGCCTCCGATCCCGTTTTATAAAGCAGTTAGTTATGGTTTAATTTGAAAGGCTCCTGAAATCTACGGGAACCAGTTTGCTTACTCCTGGCTCCTGCATGGTTACGCCGTAAATTACATCTACGGTACCCATGGTCATTTTATTATGTGTTACAATAATGAACTGCGAGTTCTCACTGAACTTCTTGATCATTTGCGTGAACTTGGTTACGTTGGCATCATCTAAAGGCGCATCAACTTCATCAAGGATACAGAACGGTGCCGGCTTTATTAAATAGATGGCAAAGAGCAATGCTGTTGCCGTAAGTGTTTTTTCTCCACCACTTAACTGGTTAATGGAAGAAGGGCGCTTACCTTTTGGCTTGGCAATAATATCAATCCCTGTCTCCGCAAGATTTTCCGGGTTTTCTAAAACCATATCGGCGGTATCTTCTTCTGTAAACAATGCTTTAAATACTTTTTGAAAGTTCTCACGAACTTTATTGAAGGTATCGAGGAATTGCTGGTTAGCTGTTGCTTCTACTTCCTGTATGGTTTGCAGAAGGCTTTCTTTGGCGCTTACTAAATCGTTCTTTTGTTCAAGTATGAACTCGTAACGTTTCTTCATTTCTGTGTATGCCTCAATTGCTGTAGGGTTTACCTCGCCGATATTTTCAAGACGCTTACGCATCCTGTCTGATGAAGCCTGAAGGTCTTCCAGTGCTGTATCAGTTTTGCGGGATTGATCGAGAATTTCTTCCAGCTCAATTTTAAACTCAACATGAAGCCTTTCTTTCATGCCTGCCAACTGTAGTTTTAGTTCATTGAGCTTATCCTTGATATCGCTCAGTAAATGTTCGATTATTTCGCGGCCTTTCATTTTGATCCTAAGTTCACTCTCTTTCCCCTGTAAGGCATTGCGCAGATTATAATATGCCTGATCTGCTTCATTCAACTTCTTTTCCTCTTCTTCTTTCTTATGCATTAATTGAAGCAGCAAGTCTATGCTAAGTTTGAGTGCTTGATCACTTTCTTTAATGTTGCCTTCAACCTCTGAAAGCTGTTTTGCATTATTTTCTATTTGGTTATGCAGTTCGTTGAGTTGATTTTGTTTGAATACAAGCTCCTGTTTAATAGCAACGATTTTGCTTTGCTGTCTTGTTAAATGAAGGTTGGTTTCATTGAACAGGTAAGATGCAGCGCTATAATCCTCTTCTGCCAGCTTGTAATCCCGCTCAAGCAGTTTCATTTGCTGAGTTGTATTTTGCAATTGTTCATTTAATACCAGTAATTCTTCTCGTGTGGTAGAAATTGAATCCTGATCATCTAATAAACGTTGCTCCAAGTCTTCCAGTCGGTACGCCGCTGTTTGCTGGGCTGATTGCAAATTCTCAATCCTGTTTTTAACAGCAAAAACCTGGTTAGTAAGCAGATTTATTTCATTCTCCATTTGCTTAATGATACTTTCTTTCAATTGCTCATTAAAGCTGATAACTTCATTATGTTTTTGTTTTATTTCAGCTTTTAAAGCATTTACTACTGCATCCTGTAAAACGATTTCATCATGGAGTTTTTCAAGATTTTTTGCACGGCCAATTTTCTTTCCTTCAAACAGACCAACACTTCCGCCGGTTAAAGTATATTTTCCTTTTACGTATTTACCGTGTTTTTCTATAACAACCGCCTCATTATTATTCTTGAGAGCATCCTCATTTTCTGCGATATAAACATTGCCCAAAAGGTATTCTGCCAGTTTGCTGTATTGATCATCAATTTCTATAATGTCTAAAACAGGAATTGTATCAGCAGGTCTGTGTGATGCAACTGAACTTTCATTCAGTCTATCAAGCATAAAAAAATTGGCTTTACCTTTTTTGTTGGCATCTAATAAATGAACAGCCTGCAAACCTTCCTGAAGGTTATTTACAACATAATAATTGAGGTAAGGTTCGAGTACATTTTCAACTGCTGTGCGGTATTCTTCTTTTACATAAATGATATCTGACAATATTGGCGCTGAATGGTTCCAGTTTGAGTTCTTATGAAGAAACTTGACACTCTCAGGGTAACCTTCCATTGAATCAATCAGGCTTTTTAAAAGGTCATATTCATTACGCCTGGCATCCAATTTTCGGTTTTCTTCTGCTAATTGGTTTCGTAAACCTTCTAACTGTGCCTGCGTTTCAAGTATCTGTTCTTTTGTTTTTTCATGGTGTGCCTGCAGTTGCTGCAAATCAATACGCTTATTTTCAAGCAAATCTTCTTTTTCCCGAAGTTCATTTCCCAGTTGGAGGAGCTGTCCTTCACGATTTTGCTTTTCATCTGTTAATTGCGCCTGGGCCCTTTGAAGGTTTTGAATAGAAGTATCTGCTACAGCGACCTTCTTTTCTGCATCAAACTGTCCACGTTGAATCTGCTGGAGGCTACTGCGCAATTTATCAACATATATACGCTTTTCATCAAATGACCGGCGCTTCTCTTCAACTTCAAATTTGGCAGTATTTAACTTATCCTGCATTTCTTTCAACCTGTTCTCCTCGTCAAATACCTGTATGTGGCTAAACTCAATTGAATCCGCTATTCCTTTTAGTTGCCCTTCTGCCTTATTTAAAAAATCTTTTAAGTTTGTTTCTTTTTCATTTAGATAATGAAGTTTCTGTGTAGCCAGATTTTTCTCATTTTCTTTTGTGCGAACATCCTGAACAATCGTATTAAACTCATGTTGCATCCCCTGTAATGTTCGTTCTTTTTCAATAAAGCCAACCTTCTCCTGTTCCAGTAAGGCTTCCTCGGTAGCAATTACTGCTTCTAATTGTACTTTCTTATTAACTTCAGTTTCCTGTTGTTCATTAAGATTTTTATATGAGCTGTTAAAATCTTCCAAAGAAGCTTTAGCTAATTCTACAGAAACCTCTTTATAATCTTTTTTAATCTCAAAATATTTTTCCGCCTTTTTTGCCTGGCTCTCAAGCATTTTTAGCTGATTGTTTATTTCAAATAAAAGATCTTCAATGCGATTCAGGTCTTGTTCAGTAGCATCGAGTTTATTCTTTGCTTCCTTTTTACGTGTTTTATAAATGGTAATACCGGCAGCCTGTTCCAGCATACGTCGACGACTATTCTCTTTATCTTTAATAATGTCATCAACCATGCCCAGTTCAATAATGGCATAACTATCAGTAGAAACACCTGTGTCAAGAAAGAGATTATTAATATCTTTTAGCCTGCATTGAACATCATTAAGCCTGTATTCGCTTTCACCGTTTTTGTAAAAACGCCTGCTTACAGTAACTGTACTAAATTCAGTTGGCAAAAGATTCCGGGTGTTTTCAAAAGTAAGGCTTACTTCAGCAAGCCCACTGGCACTTCGTGTTTTACTGCCATTGAATACAAGTGCTTCAAGGTTTTCACTACGTAAAGCTGATATTTTTTGTTCTCCAATAACCCAGCGGATTGAGTCAATAATATTACTTTTACCACAGCCGTTTGGACCAATGATACCTGTAATACCTTCATCAAAATTTACAATCGTTTTATCAGCAAAACTTTTAAACCCTTTTATTTCTAATGATTTTAATCTCACGTTTAAACCTTTTTATCTACTGCGAACATAACTTAAAACATGAAGAAAAAGAAACATCAAATTTTCCATGTGGAGAAACTGTGCAGAAATTGAAAAAGTAGATATTTAAAAGAAAAAATAAATATATTTAATTGATTAATAAATATTTATAATAATTAATAAAATATTAAAAATACATAATATGTACTGCTCTTTGGCTATGCAATTTGCGATTTATTGACACGTTTATAATTTTAAATATAACCGGGATTATTTGGATAGATATTAAGCATTCCAAAATAGACATAAAAAAAGCTCTCAACTGAGAGCCTTAGGGTTGTAGAGTTTCTCTTTAGATATTGGAATGCATTTATAAGGATATAGGAATGAAACTGAAGTAAAATTAATTGCTTATAAGACGCATTTTGCAATAGTTTAGCTATATAACTATCCAAATCAGACACATATTGATTAAAATCAATAATTTTTTTCTCAAACTCTATGTTTTCATTCATTTTTATAAAATATAAAGCAATGATAAATAGATAATTATATTATTCAAATCACTTTTATAAAGATTTACCGATTAAAATTTATTTAGTCAAAAAATTAATCTAAAGCTTTAATACAAAAATTCAATTCGAATATCATCTTCTTTAATTAAGGTTCTTTAATTAAATCAACACAGTATTTAATATAGCAGAATAAATAAATTCTGGAATAAGTCTTACACCAAAATGAATTACATTATAGTCCAAAATTGATTTTTAAAAATATAGCTGAATGCACAAGTGCTTTTTACGGTTACATTTTCTATATTCCTTGTGATATCACAGTTGAAGTCACTGAGCATTTCAAGAGTTAAATAATCTGTTGGTAAATGTTCTTTTGAATTTAGCTCACATTTTCTCTGCTATGTTTAGTTCGGGGCTATAATGGGGGGCAAGAATATTAATGCAATATTTTCAGGGATGCTTATTAGCTGTTTAAAAATGAATAATTGTAATACCAGCAGCGGTTTTCATAGCATCTTCGTTGCGTCGCAATCACTTCATCGGCTGTAAAAATAGCATCGCCCGGTTTCAAATGCAAGGTTGCAGACAAAATTTAAACAGTTTCTTAAAGATTTGGTCTTATAAAGGGCTCCATTATCCAGCACCATTTTGAGGATGGCATGTTTAATGATTTGTATTATAGTTCAAAACTAAATACCCCCAATAAACGAATATTGAACTATATTAAGTTGCTCAAAAAATTCCGAATTATAAAATTCTAACTATTTGGTATTCAATTTAAAAAAAAATCGGAATAAATTAAGCAAATTGAGTATAATTAATTATTCATATTAGTTTAACTCAATCTCACCATAAAAGGTAAAACTTTTAATCGAAATGCATAGATACGCAGCATAAAAAAAGTCTGACTAAGATGCCAGACTAATAATTTTTTTGGTTGCGTTGAGAAGGAGAGGGTACTAATAACGATTGTATCCGCCACCACCGCCGCTTCCGCCACCACGGTTACGGTTGTATCCGCCACCGCCGCCGCTTCCGCCGCTACCACCACCACGGTAACCACCGCCACCGCCGCCACCAAAACTTTTCTTCTTGTAGCCATCTCCGCCTTCACCTTCTTTACGGGGTGCCGACTCGTTAACTACAATCTTACGTCCCGATACATCTGTATCGTTTAGTTGACTGATGGCAGAACGTGCAGCATCATCGTCACTCATTTCAACAAAACCAAAACCTTTGCTGCGGTTGTTGTTGAATTTGTCGGTAACGATTTTTGCAGAAACTACTTCACCATAAGGAGAAAAAAGATTTTGAAGGTCATCGCTGGTCATGTTCCAGTTTAAGTTTCCAACGTAAATGTTCATTTTAAAAAATAGTTAGGTGAATAAAAGCCAACAGAATTCAGTAACCCAAAACCAAAAACATTTACCGGAAATGTTCAGGAAGTATGGTAGCACTGCCTCTTTGGATATACGAAAATAAAAATATTCTGATAATAAACTAAAAATAATTTATATTTTTTGCCACTGTAAATAGCCCTGAAAAATGATGCCAGTTTACATGTGGTTTTTTATTCTGATTATTCTTTTGAAAAATCCATTTTGTTTAAAACACTTATTTTAATAGCCAATGACTACTTTTGCGCCCTAATCAAAAAATTATCAGCAAATGGCAAATACATCCGATATAAGCCGAGGAATGATTTTAAAACTCGATGGTAGCCTTTATTCAGTAATAGAGTTCGGCGAAAATAAAACAGCACGTGCTGCTGCAAAAGTATGGGCAAAACTAAAGGGTGTTGATAATAACCGTACCATTGAAAAAACATGGAATAGTGGCGAAAATATTTTTCCCGTTCGTGTTGAAAAAAAGACTTTCCAGTTTTTATATAAGGATGAGTCAGGCTATAACCTAATGAACAATGAAACATTCGAACAGATCGCTTTAGCTGAAGAGATGATTGATGCACCTCAGTTTTTAATGGAAGCAAGCGAAGTATTTGTGTTCATCAACACAGAAACAGAACAGCCGATTGGTGCAGAACTGCCTGAAAAAATTGTAGTAAAGATTACTTATTGTGAGCCGGGCGTTAGAGGTGATACCGCGACACGTGCACTTAAACAGGCAACCATAGAAACAGGTGCAACGGTAAATGTGCCTTTGTTTGTAAATGATGGAGAGCTGATCAGGATCAATACAAAAAACGGTGAATATGTTGAAAGAGTGAAAGAAGCATAACGATAAAAAAAACTCCAAAAAATTTAATAAAAAAAGGACAGTATTTGACTGCCTTTTTTTATGTAAAAAAATTCAAAAAAGAGTATCGAAGACATTTTCATATTTTTATCTGCACATAAACAAAAAATACCTATTTTGCCTCCCCTTTCAGGGTAAAAGGTCTCAAAAATTACAAAACCCAAAAATTTCTATTATGGACTTCAAACAGATCCAGGAATTGATCAAGATCATAAACAAAAGTAACATAGGGGAACTTAGTATTGAGGAAAATGATTTTAAGATCACCATCAAACAAAAAGAAGAGATAACCCAAACGGTAATGGCAGCTTCTCCGCTTCCTGTGTACACTCAACCCCAGGTACATAATGCCCCTTCTATGCAACAGGTTACGGCACAGGGAAATACCTCAACGGAAGCTGCCCCCAAGGCTGATAATTTAATCACCATCAAAAGCCCGATGATCGGAACTTTTTACCGCAAAGCTTCACCAGATAAACCAGTTTTGGCTGATGTTGGTGATGAAGTTACAGTTGGCAAAGTGGTTTGCATTATTGAAGCAATGAAACTCTTTAACGAGATTGAAAGTGAAGTAAGCGGTAAGATTGTTAAAGTGCTTGTTGACGACGCAAGCCCAGTAGAATACGATCAACCACTCTTCCTGGTAGAACCAGCATAGATCATTAACAGATTGTGCGGATATGCGGCAGTGAAATTTAATTTCATTCGCATATCCGCACATTTTCATATTTGCACATTTCAATTTAATCTGATGTTCAAAAAAATACTAATAGCCAACCGTGGCGAAATTGCGCTCCGTGTAATTCGTACCTGCCGTGAAATGGGTATTAAAACAGTTGCCGTTTATTCCACAGCAGATAAAGACAGCCTGCATGTAAAGTTTGCGGATGAAGCGGTTTGTATAGGCAAGCCTCAAAGCAGCGAATCTTATCTTAACATACCGCACATTATGGCTGCTGCTGAAATCACCAATGCAGATGCCATTCATCCGGGTTACGGGTTTCTTGCAGAGAATGCTAAGTTCTCTCAAATATGTGCCGATCATGGAATAAAATTTATAGGCCCAACAGCTTCGATGATCAATAGTATGGGCGATAAAATAACCGCCAAAGAAACCATGATAAAGGCCGGCGTTCCTGTTGTTCCTGGTGGCGAAGGTTTGCTGGATAGTATAACAGAAGCGAAAACACTTGCAAAAGAAATAGGTTACCCGGTAATACTTAAAGCTACCGCAGGCGGCGGAGGCAAAGGCATGCGCATTGTTTGGGAGGATAGCGAAATGGAAAAAGCTTATACAACCGCCAAAACAGAAGCCGCTGCATCGTTTAAAAATGATGGCATTTATATGGAAAAGTTTGTGGAAGAACCACGCCATATAGAAATTCAGGTTGCGGGTGATCAGTATGGAAATATTTGCCATTTAAGCGAAAGGGATTGCTCTATTCAACGCAGGCACCAAAAGCTGGTGGAAGAGTCCCCCTCTCCTTTTATGACGCCGGAACTCCGCGAAAAAATGGGTGCTGCAGCTATTAAAGCCGCAAGTGCCATTAACTATGAAAGTGTTGGTACCGTTGAGTTCCTGGTAGATAAGCACCGTAACTTCTTCTTCATGGAAATGAATACACGCATACAGGTTGAGCACTGCGTAACTGAAGAGGTTATTAACTTCGATCTAATTAAAGAGCAGATCAAAATAGCTATGGGCGAAAAAATTTCAGGCGAAAATTATTTGCCGCAAATGCACGCGATCGAATGCCGCATTAACGCAGAAGACCCGTACAATGATTTTCGTCCTTCACCCGGAAGAATCACTACGCTTAACACACCCGGCGGCCATGGTGTAAGGGTTGACAGCCATGTGTATGCAGGCTATGTAATTCCTCCTTATTACGATTCTATGATCAGCAAACTAATTGCAGTAGCCCGTACACGTGATGAAGCAATAAGCACTATGTACCGCGCATTAAGCGAGTACATTATCGAAGGTGTAAAAACAACCATTCCGTTTCATCTTCAACTTATGCAGAACGAAGATTTTCGAAAGGGAAATTTTACTACCAAGTTCCTCGAAACATTTACACTTGTATAAAATATCATCCCGCTCCGGCGGGATTTTTTTTTGCCCTATAATATAGGTTCACTCCTCAATTTAAATAATTAGAAAAAACATTATTAACCAGGCAATAGAACAGGTGGCATCGCCTCTTGCGTCGCACTCTTGTGCGTTGGGAATGTACTTGAACTTTTACCGAAGCGAATGATTGCAGGTTATTTTGCCACGCAGCCTGCAGCTCAATAAACAATTGAACCGTACAAGAGTGCGACGCAAGAGTTGATGCTATGAAAACTTATGCCGGGTTCATAAATATTTAATTAAATGCGATTGTTTTTTATCTTCATCTAATGAATGAACAACGCAATCCCTGGCAAATAATTGATGGTAAAGAAATGTACGATAATAACTGGCTAACCGTAACACATTATAATGTGATTAACCCATCGGGCGGCGCAGGCATTTATGGCAAAGTGCATTTTAAAAATATAGCCATAGGCATTGTACCACTCGATGATGAATTAAATACATGGCTGGTTGGTCAATACCGTTTTCCTATTAATAAATACAGTTGGGAAATACCTGAAGGCGGCGGCCCGCTTTCGGAAGATCCTTTAGCTGCTGCACAACGCGAACTGCTGGAAGAAACGGGAATTAAAGCGGCGAATTGGCGGAAAATTCAATACATGCATTTGTCCAATTCTGTTAGCGATGAGGAATGTGTGGTGTATGTGGCTACCGGGTTATCGTACCACACATCCATGCCTGAAGAAACAGAACAATTGGTGGTAAAAAAAATACCATTTGATGAAGTATATCAAATGGTACAAAAAGGTATAATTACAGATGCACTTACTGTAACAGCCGTGCTTAAAACAAAGTTGCTGTTGCTTGAGAATAAACTTGCATTATGATTTTCTCTTTAATGCTTCTTTGGCAAATTTCATAATTGTTTCCGGATCGAGGTAGCCCATTGTATAAAGCACCGGATTGCCATCTGCATCGGTAACAATTAACGTGGGGTAGGCCTCTAAAGAAAATTTTCTTGCTAAGTCAGGTCCAATTGTTTTCTCACCATCAACAGAAACGTTTATAAAATTACTATTGAAAAATGCACCAACTTCTTCATTAGAAAATGTATTCTTTTTAAGCATTTTACATGGGCCGCACCAGGTGGCATAAATATCCAAAAACACCAGTTTCTTTTCGGCCTTAGCCTGCTGCAATGCTTTGCTCCAGTCCTGTTCAATAAACTGAATGCCTTTTTCATCAGCAGCAACAACGCTTGTAATATTTTCTTTTGGAGAATAAGTAAAGGCAAAAGCACCAATCAGGGCAATCACAGCTGCAACAAGCAAACTGTACTTAAACATATTTGATTTCATAAAAAGATATTTTTAAGAATTACGAAATAACTGCCTTTACCTTACATAGAAAAACCAATTGTAACAGCTTTAACATTTATACATTTAATAGCCGCTCCTAAAAACTTATAAAGGTTCTTTATATTTGAAAGTACAAGCAAAAATACTTTAGCAATGAACAATCCCATTAAAACAGCGATCGTTGGCTTTGGTGCAGCAGGCAAATACATGCATGCACCTTTTATTGTTACACAACCGCAAAACTACGAAGTAGTTGCGGTACTGGAAAGGCGCCTTGAAGAATCAAAACAATTGTTTCCTGCTGCGAAAATTGTGCGGTCGATAGAAGAATTACTCTTAATAGAAGATGTAGAACTGGTAATTATTACAACCCCTAACGATACTCATCTGCCTTACACAAAAGCTGCATTGCAGGCGGGCAAACATGTGGTTCTCGAGAAACCTTTTACCATCAATACAGCAGACGCGCTTGAATTGATTGAGCTGTCGAAGCAGACAGGCAAAACATTGAGCGTATTCCAGAACAGGCGCTATGTAAGCGATTTTCTTACTATTAAAGAAGTTTTAAATAAAAATTTACTGGGCGATATTCACGAATTTGAAGCGCACTATCACCGCTACCGACCTGAAGCCAAACCGAATGCTTGGCGTGAAGAGAATATTCCGGGGAGCGGTATTTTATACGATCTTGGTTCGCACCTTATAGATCAGGCGTTTTATTTATTTGGCTTGCCAAAAAACATTACGGCAGACGTTCGGCTGCAGCGCCCACACGCAAGAACGGTAGATAATTTTGAATTGCAGCTTGATTATGGATTTAATAAAGTTATTTTAAAAAGCGGGATGCTCGTTCGTGAGGCCGGCCCGCGGTATACGATACAAGGCACCAAAGGCTCTTTTCTAAAATACGGTGAAGACCCACAGGAAGTTTTTTTACGTGCAAGCAAATTGCCAACCGAAGTGGCTAACTGGGGCATAGAAAACGAGGAAATTTATGGCCTGCTTCACACCGAAATAAAGGGTAATATCATTAAAGAAAAATACCCTTCGCTAAAAGGCGATTATGGATATTATTATCAAAATATTTATAAAACCCTTCGCGAAAACATGCCTTTAAGAGAGCGCCCGGAGCATGGTTTTAATACCATTAACTTAATCGAACTCGCTTTAGAAAGCAACAGTAAAAAAGCTACGATAGAATGCACAGGCTTTATTGATATTGCCTATCCTGATTAACTCAAAATAATAAATATTTTTGTTCCAGACTGAAGGAACAGTACTGAACTTCTGTTGCGTCGCACCCTTGTACGTTCGGTAATGCAATTCAGCAGTTCCCGCATTTGCTGTACTGTTGATGCACATTGCTCAATATATAACAGAACCCTGAAGAGTGCGACGCAACGATGCTTAATAGCTGCATTTCAGTCCGGCCCACAATAAGAAAGTTCAAATAATATTACTGCTTAATATCCTATTAAGATTCTTCATTTTTTAATATTTGAACATAAGTGGCTATAGAGTCTCATTTTTTTTTTGCAATTTCGTAGCACTAAAAAAACTACTACTTTGAAAAACAAATTTTATTTACCAGAGTTAACCTTTAAGACTGCACTCATTATGCTGGCTTCTGCCTTTTTTCTTTTCGAGGCCTGCAATAAATCGGGAAATTTAGAAGCACGAAAAGCGGATACGGGCTTAGATAATGGAGCCCGCACCGCTTCTGGTAACGGCAAACCAAACATCATATTTATCCTTGGGGATGATATTGGCTACGATGCCCTTACATCGCAGGGCAACACCACATTTTCAACTCCGCGTATCGATGAACTGGCGCAGGAAGGCATGCGCTTTACAGAGTGCCACAGTGCGCCACTTTGTTCACCATCAAGAACAATGCTTGTTACGGGTAAATATAATTTCAGGAATTATGCTCAATGGGGTGTATTAGACCCGAGCCAAAAAACATTTGCCAATCTTTTAAAAGATGCAGGCTATAAAACTTATGTTGCAGGCAAGTGGCAGTTTGATGGCGGTAATGCCGGTATTCTTGGTTTTGGCTACGATAATTACTGCGTGTGGGATCCTGTAAAAGCTGCTCCGGGCAACCACTATAAAGACCCAAAAATTTATACGCACGGCAGCTTTATAAGCAGTGATTTAACCAAAGGCCTTTACGGGGATGACATTTTTACTGACAGTGTTTTACAGTTTATAGATCAAAACAAAACAAAGCCTTTCTTTATTTATTTTCCTATTACACTCTGTCATTCACCATATTCGCCCACACCCGACGACCCGGAATTTCCTACCTGGATTCCAGGATTTGATCACAACGACACGAAGTTTTTTCCGTCTATGATAAAATATATGGACAAAAAAATTGGACAGGTTGTTGATTCATTAAAAGCATGGAATCTTTTTAATAATACTATCCTCATATTTGCCGGCGACAACGGAACACCCAAGCATATTTTTTATTACTGGAACGGTGTACTTACAGAAGGTGGCAAAACCCAAACTACAGAAAAAGGAACCCATGTTCCGTTAATTGTTACCTGGCCAAATGTAATTGCACCAGGCCAAACAAATAATAACCTGGTAGATTTTACTGATTTTCTGCCAACCTTTGGCGAAGCCGCCGGTGCAAGCATTACATCTTCGTATGGAACTATTGACGGGCAAAGTTTCTTCGGCCAGCTTACAGGCGGCCAATACACACCAAGAGACTGGATTTTTTGCGATTACAACAGGCGCAGTAAGCCACAGGATAAAACAACCCGCTGGACACAGGATGTTACTTACAAACTGTACGACAGCACCAATGGAAAGAAATTTTACAACATAGTGCTCGATCCTCAGGAGCTAACTCCTTTGAAGACAAGCGATTTAACAGCAAGTGAAAAAAAGATAAGAACCAAGTTTCAAAACATAATGGATAGCCTGCATTAGAGCTAAAATTATATTCAATAAAACAAAAGGCGTTTTCTTAATTGAAAACGCCTTTTGTTTTGTAACATACTTTCAATCTGTTGATCCATATTTTTATTGGCCCGATTGTATTACTGCTATCATCGCCTCTTGCGTCGCACTCTTGTACTTTCGGTATTTCTATTCAGCATTATGCAGCGTGTTCCCCTGTTCGTAACAAACTTTTATTGCTTAAATTATTTGCTGTACACAGCTTCCCCATCAATAAAAGTATGCTCAACAAAAGCAGTTTCTTCTTCACTCCATTGTGCAGGTAGCTGCTTATTTAAAATAATAAAATCAGCTTTCTTGTCAACTTCAATACTACCAACCAAATTCTCACTGTCATTGGCTTTAGCGCCACCCATTGTATAAGCGTACAATGCTTCCTGTAAAGAAAGTTTTTCAGCAGTGCCAAGCTCATTACCAGCAATATCTTTTCTCAACAATGCAGATTTAATTCCAGTGATTGGATTAAAATCTTTTACCACCGGCGCATCGCTTGATAAAGCAAGATTAACACCGGCATCTAATATTGTTCTGTAAGGATACGTCCTGCCCAACCTTTCTTCTTCTAAATACAACGCAAAGTTTTTACCCAGTTCTTTTAAAAAAATACTTTGCGAAACACAATGCACATTCATCTCTTTCATCATTTGCAAATGAGTAGAAGAAGGCAAAGCCAAATGCTCAATACGCAAACCTGCACAACCTTCATTGTATAAGCGCTTATATACATTCAACACAACATCAATTGCTTTATCACCAATTGCATGTGTGCCAATCCTAAAGCCTTTATCACAAGCTTCTTTTGCGAGTGGATAAAAAAAATCTTCTGTCAACCGCAGCACTCCTGTTGAACTAGAATTTTTATATGGCTTGGTCATAGCGGCAGTCATACCACTTAAGCCACCATCGGCAAAAAACTTCACTGTGTTTACTACCAATTTATCAGAAGAATATAATTCCGGCAGCGCAAGTATTTCTTCACTACCATCCGGAACCCTTATGGGAAAGGCATTTACACGAACGCACAATTTATTGTCTTTCTCTAATTGATGATAACATTCCAGCAGATCAGGCATTACAGCAGGGTCTGTTGCAGAAGTAATTCCATAACTCAGCAATTCATCTTCTGCAGCCTTTATCATCAATGCATAATCATTAAAAGAATATGCGGGAATATTATTTGCAATTAATCCCAATGCAGATTCTGTAAAAATACCATTCAGTTTGCCATCATTATCCAAACGCATTTCGCCACCAACCGGCATACGAGATTGTTCATCAATATTACTTAATTCAATCGCTTTAGAATTGGCTACACCAATATGTGCACAGGTACGTATTACCCAAATCGGACGATCATTTACTACTTTATCAAGATCATCTTTTGTGGGTATTCTGCCTTCTTTCATATTGGCTTCGTTAAAGCCGCGTGCTTGTATCCACCCCTTACCGGAATTGCGTTTCACAAAATCAGAAAGTTTATCCTGCAGTTCTGTTATACTGCTTACACCACGCACATCAAGCAGGAATGTTTTTAAATTCCCAACTTTCCATATATGAATGTGTGCATCTATAAATCCTGGTAAAACAGTTTTGCCTGCTGTATTAATCAGTTTTGTATTTGGTTGTTGTAAGGCAAGTATTTCTTCATTGTTGCCAACAGCAATAATCTTTCCTTCATCCACTGCAAATGCCTGCGCATTTGGGTGCTGAATGTTTTGCGTTAATACATTTGCATTATATAAAATAAGTTCTGGCATCTTTCTATAAAGTTTTAGAAAAATGATGTGCCGCTAAAATAAATCCTTTGTTCAAATAAAGACGGTGTGCGTCTAATCTTGTATAACCTGAATCTAATGTTACACATTTAAAACCTTTCTTTTTTGCAAGATCAATTACGTAGTCCAGTAACATTCCACCATAACCTTTTCCACGGCTTTCGGGTAATGTAGAAAGGTCGTCTATATAAAAATGTTTGCCATTATATAAATATTGCAGGTAGCGGAAACCCACAGCAGCAGTGGCTTTACTATTCTCTTCTATAAACGCAAGCTGGTAACCTTCGGCAATCATTTCATTGATGGTTGCAACAAATTCTTCTTTAATCAAATGCGGCCTCAATGCTTGCATTACTTCCCAGCATTTTAAAATATCTGCTTCAGTATTTGCAATTTGTATTTTCATTATTTTATTTTTATTAGCCCAACTATTGAATATGAATTGAACTTTACTTGCATCGCACTCTTGTGCCCCAACCCTAAAGGGAGCTTTTATCTTAGCGTAGATACACTTTGCGTCATTGCGAGGCTTCCGAAGCAATCTCTTGTCGTGCATTTTACTATTTATATTATGCCAGGAGATTGCTTCGTCGTTCCTCCTCGCAATGACGCGAAATTTTTTCATGCTACGCTTCTATACAACTCCTAAGCAGCGGCAGCTTTTAGTTCAATGAGTTTACGTTCATAGAAAGCTATTTTGGCAGTTCTTTGCTTTTCCTGGTACGCCTTTAAATCCAGCGGGGTAAATATTTTCTTTTGGGTAACCA
>JANXWM010000074.1 GCA_025351145.1 Chitinophagaceae bacterium | reverse complement strand
CCAAAAGCACCGGAACCTTTCGCATGTACCACACGTTCAGGGATCCTTTCCCGGTTAAAATGCGCCATCTTTTCGTGCAGGATGAAATCCTGCAGCAGCAATGGTCCTCGTGGGCCAACACTCATGCTGTCTTCGTTGTAGTAATAAGGAATACCCGATGCTGAAGTAAGCTTTTTATTTTCGTTCATAACATAAAATTTTAATGATGAAAGATTATATGAAAAACAAATATTGCTTTATTCTAATCATCAATCAAATTGATTAATTTTATATTTCAATAGATAAAAACTATAAGTATGACCTTTATTCAACTGGAATATATAGTAGCAGTAGATACTTACCGCCATTTTGCGGATGCAGCAGCACAGTGTTTTATAACGCAGCCAACACTAAGCATGCAGATACAGAAATTAGAAGAGGAACTGGGGCTTAAAATATTCGACAGGAGCAAACAGCCTGTGCTGCCAACAGATTCGGGCGTTGAGATAATTGAACAGGCAAGAAAAATTTTGGCAGAAAGGGATATGCTCACAGAAAATATTGCCGCAAAGAAAGGCATTGTAAACGGCGAATTAAAGATCGGCATCATACCCACACTGGCACCCTACCTGCTGCCTTTGTGCATTCACCCCTTCACCAAAAAATACCCGCATGTAAAACTTATTGTGACGGAGTTAACAACTGAGCTCATCATTTCAAAACTACGCGAAGGAAAAATTGATGTAGGCCTGCTGATAACACCGCTGCAGCAACAGGGCATACAGGAACATGTGCTGTTTTATGAAGAACTTGTTGCATACATATCTAAAAACAACCAGGCATATAAAAAAACATATATTCTCGATAAAGATATTGACCCCAATAAATTATGGCTGCTCGAAGAAGGGCATTGTTTCCGTTCGCAAATATTAAACCTTTGCGAGCTGCGCAAATCGAGCAGGGAAGCAAGCCATTTTCAGTACGAAGCAGGGAGCTTGGAAACATTAAGAAGAATGGTTGATCTTAATGACGGTATCACCATCCTGCCCGAGCTTGCAACCATTGATATGACTGCAAAGCAGGAACAAAACCTGCGTCATTTTAAACATCCTTCACCGGTAAGGGAAGTTAGCCTTGTTACACACCGCCATTTTGCAAAGAAGAAACTGGTTGAATTATTCCGGCAGGTAATTCTTGAATGTATTCCGGATAAAATTAAGAAGAATAAAAAAACGAATATTGTTCCCGTAATAGTTGAGTAATTGAGTAATTGAAATATTGACCATACATTGGTTTTTCAATTAAGCATCCGTTGCGTCGCACACTTGTACGATTGAATATTCTATTCAGCTTTCAACAGCCGCAACATCCCCGGCAGTAAATTTTCAGCAGTGCTTTTATATTTTTAAGCACTGCATAAAATTTTATTCGTACTTTAAAATTTTAATCATCATCAACCAGTTTGTATAAATTAAATAAGCCGCATGAAATATTTCGCAACGCAGAATTTTATCCATGGAAAATTTGTTGACAGCTGTTCCTCCGAAAGATTAGATGTTATTTCCCCCATTAACGGCGAACTGCTCTCCACAGTACCGCTTTCCCTTTCTAAAGATTTAGATACTGCAGTGCAATCCGCCAAAACGGCTTTTGAAACCTGGGGCAAAACGCCCATCAAAGAAAGGGTACAGATTTTCTTTCGGTATAAATATTTGCTCGAAAAAAACCTTAAGGAACTTGCCGAATTGATTTGTGAAGAGAACGGCAAAACAATGAGCGAAGCCATAGCAGAAGTAGAAAAAAGTATTGAGCTTACAGAGTTTGCCTGCTCATTACCGCAATTAATTACAGGCGAAATTTTAGAAGTAAGCCGTGGCATAGAATGCAGAACACAGCATATGCCGTTGGGTGTAGTTGCCTCAATAGTTCCTTTTAATTTTCCGGCAATGGTTCCCAACTGGACGATACCAAATGCCCTTGCACTGGGCAATTGTATGATCATAAAACCTTCAGAAAAAGTGCCGTTGAGCTGTGGCAAAATTGCACTGCTTTTACAGGAAGCTGGTTTACCTGATGGTGTTTTTAATATTGTACATGGAGACAGCCGAATGGTGGAAGCTATCTGCGATCATCCCGGTATTGAAGCGGTTTCTTTTGTTGGGTCAACAAAAGTGGCGAAGATCGTTTATCAACGTGCCACATCAAATTATAAAAGATGCCTTGCCTTGGGTGGCGCAAAAAATCATTTACTGGTTTTGCCTGACGCAATTCCTGATATGACTGCGCAGAACGTTGTTGCTTCTATGAGTGGTTGTGCAGGTCAGCGTTGCATGGCGGCATCAGCAATGGTTGCAGTGGGCAACACCGATCATATCATTAATAAAATTTGTGAGGAAGCAAGTAAAATTATTCCCGGTAAAAATCTTGGTGCCGTTATTAACAAAGCTTCCAAAGAGCGCATTGAACATTTTATTACAGAAGCCGAACGGCAAGGTGCAAAAATTTTGGTTGATGGCAGAAACGTAGTGGTTGAAGGAAAAGAAAACGGCACTTATGTTGGCCCTACAGTAATTGATTATGTAACACCAAATATGTCTGTTGCCACAGAAGAAATATTCGGCCCTGTTATCAGTATTATGCGTACCAACACAGTGGATGAAGCATTGGCAATAGAAAACGCAAACCCTTATGGCAATGCAGCTTCTGTATTTACGCAGAATGGCGGTATGGCCAGACATATTATTGACAATGCAAGTGCAGGTATGATTGGTGTGAACGTTGGTGTGCCTGTACCACGTGAACCATTCAGCTTTGGCGGCTGGAATGAAAGTAAATTTGGTGTGGGTGATATTACCGGCAAAAGCTCAATAGAGTTCTGGACAAAGTTGAAAAAATCAACGGTGAAATGGAACCCGGAAGCCGGTGTGAATTGGATGAGTTAAAGTAAAACCAGCCATGAGCTTTGAGCTATGAGCTTCGGGCAAAATGCAATAGCTCATGGCTCGCAGCTAAAAGCTGAAAGCTATTCTTCAGTACAAGAGTGCGACGCAAGTAAAGCTTCATTAATGATCAAATGTTTGGCTCAAAAAATAATTCAACATTTAAAATTCAAAATTCATAATAATCATGGAACTCACGTATGAATTAACGCAGGCAGAAATTGATGAAATACTTCACAATAACCTTGATTATACTTTATTCAGCTGGAGCAAACAAAAAGGTTTGAACCCGATAAATGTAGAGCGTGCAGAAGGTGTTTATTTGTACGATTACAGTGGCAAACGCTATATAGATTTTTCTTCTGGTTTAATGAATGCAAACATTGGTCACGGCGATCAACGTGTAACAGATGCGGTGGTAAAACAAATGCAGCAGGTGAGTTATGTTACACCTTCGTGCATTACAAAAGTGCGTGGTGAACTGGGTAAAAAACTTGCAGAAATTTCGCCCGGCAACCTTACCAAAACATTGTTCACTGTTTGCGGTGCAAGCTCCATTGATAATGCTATAAAACTTGCAAGGGATTATACGGGCCGTCATAAAATTATTGCACGTTATCGTGCATTTCATGGAGCATCTTATGGGGCTATGACTGCCGGTGGCGACCCACGAAAATTACGTCACGATGCACAGCAAATACCAAATGTTGTGCATGTGGAAGATGCATATTGTTACCGCTGTCCGTGGGGGCAGCAATTTGGAAGTTGCCGTTACGAATGCGTGAGCCATATAGAGCGTGTGCTGGAGTTTGAAGGCCCTGAAACCGTTGCTGCTATTATCATGGAAGGCGAAAGCGGTTCATCTGGTTGCATTAAATATCCGCCCGGTTATTTAAAGAAAGTAAAACAGTTATGCGAAAAAAACGGCATCCTTTTTATTGCCGATGAAGTAATGAGCGGCTTTGGCAGAACGGGCAAATGGTTTGGTATAGATCATCACGATGTGGTGCCTGATATGATCGCCACTGCAAAAGGAATTACGAGCGGTTATATTCCGCTTGGTGCATTGATTGTTAGCGATACAATTGCACAAAAATTTGATGACAATGTTTTAATGCTTGGCCTTACTTATTCTGCACATGCAACAGCACTTGCGGCCGGTCTCGCCGTAGTAAATATTTACGAAGAAGACAACCTTATTGAGAACGCTGCTGCAATGGGCATGTATATTGAACAGCAGGTTGAGTTGCTAAAACAAAAGCATCCCAGCATTGGTGATTTTCGCAACACTGGTTTGCTCGGTTGCATAGAGCTTGTTAAGAATCGCATTACCAAAGAACCCATGGCGCCATTCAATGCAAAGCCAAACGAAATGGCTGTTATGAACAAAGTCGCGGCCCGCATAAAAGAACTCGGCATGTACACTTTTGTTCGCTGGAATTATATTTTTATTGCACCGCCGTTAACGATTACAGAAGCGCAGATTGATGAAGGTTTGGCCATCATCAGCGATGCCATTTCCATTGCGGATGAATATGTGGTATAAGAAAATTTTGAGCCGGGCTAAGGAATATGAATTGAGCATCTGTTGCGTCGCACCCTTGTACGCTTAGATTGTATATTGAACTTTTACCGCAGCGTATTTTATTCTTGCGTCTGTATTGAAAAACACAGTAATTTTATAATTCCTTGCTGCTTCTTCCCTGCATCCTTATCATTTTGTCACTTCTAAATTTTAAAATATGAAAGCGAACCATTTTAAAAAGATTGCAGGATCTGCATTAGTTGGAATTTTGTTTTTATCATTCTCTTCATTCATGCCCAAAAACGATGACAGCAAAACTGTGACCGGTGAAATACTGGACATGAAATGCTATATGACTTCCGGAGCACATGGAGACAACCACAAAGATTGCTCTGTCTCCTGTATTAAAGGCGGTGCACCAATGGGCGTACTTACCGACGATGGCAAAGTTTACCTGCTCGTTGCCGGAAAAGCCAATCCCGCAGCTTACGATGATGCAAAAAAAATGGCTGGTGAAAAAGTAACCGTTACAGGTACAGTATCTGAAAAAGGGGGCGTGCAGGCATTGATCGTTAGTGAAGTTAAAGCCAAAATGTAAATCCTTTTTTTATTGATCTTCTTTAAAAAGCAACCTGCGGATTTAAGTATATTAAATCTGCAGGTTGCTTTTCTTTTTTACTATTTCAATAACTTCATTTCACAATGGCAACAATTAAACAACCCGAATACTGGATGCGCGGACCGGTTGAAAACATCCCCGCATTACTACAACCGGTGGCCCATGCACTGCTGCAGGCCCGTGAAGAAGTAAATGAATTGATGCAGCATTTCCCCGCGCATTTACTATGGCAAAATCCTGCGGGGCTTGCATCTCCGGCATTTCACCTGCAGCATTTGAGTGGAGTAATTGACAGGCTCTTTACTTATGCAAAAGCAGAAACATTATCCGCACAGCAATTAAATGAGTTAGCCGCCGAAAGCAAAAAAGATACAAACATTGATACAGCATCGCTGTTGCTCCGTTTTAATAAACAGGTTGATGCAGCGCTTGCACAACTAAGCCAAACAGGCGAAACAACGCTGACAGCATTCCGTGGCGTTGGGCGCAAACAATTACCTTCCACTGTGCTGGGTTTATTATTTCATGCCGCCGAACATACCATGCGGCACACCGGGCAGTTGCTGGTTACCGTAAAGGTTTTGAAAGGGATTGATTTTACCGAAAGCGAATTATGAGCCAAACAAGAGAATTACTATGAAGCTTTTCTTGCGTCGCACCCTTGTACATTATTAATGCTATTCTGCCTTACCGAAGCGTAGATGATACGCAGTTCATTAGCTTTATATGCAAAAGTTTTATTCACAATTGGCATACATTTGTTAGCCGTCATAAATTAGCACCAAAATGAAGCAAGTGACAGTGTTAATGTCAATTTTCCTTTTATGTAGCCGTAAAGCTGAAAGCCAAAATTTAATATTCAAGCCATCTTTTGGCGTTGCTCTTGACACATCATATGGTTCTACTATGCTTGATCAATGTTCGAGAAGTATTCCCGAAAATATAAACGGGTTTTGGACAATTTCATTAAGTGAAATTGCGATCCTTGAAGACAATTTTAAAAAAATAGATACGATTACTGCCAAAGAATGTTGTTTTATAAATGCCAAGGTTGACCGTATAGAACGTTACGCATTTCAATATATTGGCGTGATCATCAAAGGCAAGAGATTTATTTATATTAATGCTTTTCCACTGGACGAAATAAAAAGTTTAAAAGAACGCGGCTATGACCCTACAAAATATCCTTTAGTTGCTTGCGACGGAGGAGATTACTTTTGGGGCGTATTATTTGACATAGAAGCAAAGCAATTTAGTTTTTTAGCTTTTAATGGAGGGGCTTAACGGCGGCTAACAAAAAACATTTGCGTTATCAGGGTTGGGCCTTGTTCAATCAATTGCAAATCACTACTTAGCTTCCCGCCGATGTTGGTCGCTGACCAACATCCTTCGCTTCGCTTCTATCTTCGCTTCGGTAAAAGCTCCATCTACAATCTAACCGTACAAGAGTGCGACGCAAGTAAAGCTTAATCATTGTTCCTGCTGCCCGGCCAATCATTGCCTTTGGTGCGATTAACTTTAAGCATTATTATTGAGCACTAAAAGAACTAATTTTAGTTCCTTATTATTAAATCGGTTTTATGAAAAAATATTGCTTCTTTTTCCTGTTGGTTTTTTTGATGGGTGAATTCGTTTCGGCGCAATCACCAGAAGTTTTTACCATAAGAAAATATGGGCAGCAAAATGCAAACGATATTATGAATGAGTTTACTGCATTTCTTTCTTTGCCCAATGTTGCTGCAGACCCTGCCGGCCAGGAAAAGAGTGCGGCATTTATTATGGCAATGATGAATAAACGGGGCATACAAAAAGTACAGCTTTTGCGTGCTTCCACGGCGGGGGCACCGCCTGCGGTGTATGGCGAAGTGATGGTGCCGGGTGCAAAGCAAACCCTTATTTTTTATGCGCATTATGATGGTCAACCGGTTAACCCGGCCCAATGGGCAAAGGAGCTTGATCCATTTAAGCCAAAGCTTTTTTTGGATGCAATAGATAAAGGCGGAACCAATATTCCTTTTCCTGCAAATGGCAATTATAATAACGATTGGCGGATTTATGCACGCAGTGCTTCTGATGATAAAGCCGGTGTTGATGCTATTCTTAATGCCTATGATGCCATAATAAAAAGCGCGTTAACGCCAGGCTATAACCTTAAATTTTTCTTTGAAGGAGAAGAGGAAGCAGGTTCTCCTCATCTTAATGAAATACTGGAAAATTACAAGTCGTTACTGCAGTCAGATTTGTGGATTATTTGCGACGGGCCTGTTCACCAATCAGGAAAAAAGCAAATTGTATTTGGCGTTCGTGGCGATACGCATGTTGACCTTACTGTATATGCTTCAAAGAGGCCATTGCACAGCGGCCATTACGGCAACTGGGCCCCTAACCCTGCCATGATGCTGGTAAAATTACTGGCTTCTATGAAAGATGAAAACGGACGGGTGACCGTAAAAGGGTTTTACGATGATGTAACCCCCTTAAGCCCTTCAGAAAGAAAAGCTTTGCAGGAAGTGCCTTCGGTAGATGAGCAAATGAAAAATGAGCTTGGCATAAGTGCCGTTGAAATGCCGGGAACATCATTAAGTGATGCAATCAATATGCCGTCGCTAAACATTAATGGTATGCAAAGTGGAAACGTGGGTAAAATGGCATCCAATCAAATACCAACCTTTGCAACAGCGGTGCTTGACTTAAGGCTGGTACTGGGTAACGATTGGAGAAGGCAACAGCAAAAAGTAATTGATCATATAAAAGCGCAGGGGTATTATGTTACAGACCACGAACCTACTGATGAAGAAAGAAAAAAATATGCAAAAATTATAAAAGTGATACCTGGGGAAGACGGCGTTAATGCACAGCGCACATCAATGGATTTACCCATCATTAAAAGGGTTATTGAAGCGGTTAAAACAACAACCAAAGACCAGGTTGTACTGCAGCCAACTATGGGTGGCACGCTTCCGTTATTTTTATTTGAAAAGTATCTTAATGCCAAAACTATTACCGTTCCCATAGCCAATCACGATAATAACCAGCATGCTGAAAATGAAAATATCCGTATTGGTAATTTGTTTGATGGAATAGAAACTATGGGGGTGCTGATGATGATGAAATAATTATTTTATTTTCAATATTTTGTTGATTAAATCCAAATCTTGCAGTACGTTTTTTTTGACCCCGGCAAGTGAATATCTATAAGGCTTTTGTTGCGTCGCACTCTTGTACTGCAGGAAGAAAGGCAACAAGGCAAAGAGGCAAGAGGCAAAGAGTTTTTCAGTGATAATTGTTCATTGTTCACTGTTCACTGTTCATTAAAGTTCCAGCTGCACAAGAGTGCGACGCAACGGATGCATCATATTTATTCTTCAGCCGGGCTAATCAATGCATTTTAATACACTAATTTTCTACCAGCTTTTCATCAATATTATAGGCTTCTATTTCGCTAATAAGTGCCGGGGATTTTGAACCCGTTACCGTAAACCTTACCGCCGTAACTTTCTGTGAAGGAAAGGTAATTATGCGCTTACGGCCAATGGTTGTACCGGTGATTTTCTGCAGCACATTTACGCCATCAAGCAGCTCGATGGAGAAGCTGCTTACACGCTGGCCATACTGAATGGCTTCATACAACACAACGCAGTTTACGGTTTGCCCGGCGGGGAATTTTAACCAGTACGCAGTGTGTTTGTAATCAATATTTTTTTCAAATGTCTTTAGGTTACCGTCTGCAAAAGATTGTTTGGTGAACAGGGCATTATCGTAAAAAATTTCTTTCCTTGCTGTTGCGGCGAGATTGGTTTTAAAACTTTCTTCACGCAGTTTTCTAAAGCCCGCGAGTGCTGCGGAATCATGTTCATTGATAAGCCCTCTCCTGTCGGGCGGAACGTTTAATAATAAGGCAGAACCACGGCCAACAGATTTTAAATAGAGCTCGAATAACTGTTCTGGTGTTTTTACTTTATCGTCTTCATTGGAGTGGTAAAACCAGCCCGGCCTGATGCTTACATCGCATTCTGCGGGTATCCAGTTTTTGCCGTTTTCGTTGCCGCTGTTGAGTGTATCGGTTGAAGGGCCGCCTGCACCACGGCTAAAGCCTGCAGTATCTAATAAATTCCAGTTTGTTTTTCCGGCAAAGCCGCTTTCGTTGCCCACCCAGCGAATATCGGGGCCAATATCGCTGAATACAGGTGTGTTTGGCGCAATGGTTCGCATCGTTTGTTCAAAGCGGTGCCAGTCGTAGATTTGTTTCTTTCCATTGGGGCCTTCGCCATTGGCGCCATCCCACCAAAACTCGAACAAAGGACCATAACGGCTTACCACTTCTTTCATCATGTTTACAAAAACTTCATTGTATTCATCGGTGCCATACTTGGGGTGGTTACGGTCCCACGGCGATAAATAAATACCCAGTTTTAAATTGTATTCTTTGCAGGCGGAGGATAATTCTTTCAGCACATCGCCCTTGCCATTTCGCCATTTACTTTGAGCAACAGTATGTGTTGAATATTTACTGGGCCATAAACAAAAACCATCGTGGTGCTTGGCTGTAATAATAATCCCTTTTGCGCCTGCTGCTTTTGCCACACGGCACCATTGCCTGCAGTCTAATGCCGTGGGGTTAAACATATCTTCAGGCTCTGTGCCTTTGCCCCATTCAAGATCAGTAAAAGTGTTGGGGCCAAAATGTGTGAAGATATAAAACTCCATTTGGTGCCATTGTAATTGGCGTGCAGATGGAACGGGGCCAAAAGGCTTTGTATCCTGTGCTTTTGACTGAACGAAAAAGCAGGTTAAAAATAAGAGGGTTGCTATGCGTTTCATAATTTTAAAAATACAGCTTTAATGAATATAAGATTGCAATCTTTTATTAACCGGGCGGATAAAAACATTTGTTCAATTTGTCTGAATTTTAAAATATACCGTGAAGCGGGTATGATTGTTTATTTAATAAAGCCCATATTGCAAATGATTCTAAAACCATTTAATTACCAAGTACATGATGAAAAAATTTCTTTTTATCGCAACATTGCTGATGGCTTTTGTTTTTATTGCATCAGCTCAATCAAGGCACCCTACCGGTGCAAACTTTAACCCGGCTACAGTTGCTAAAACTCCTCAAAAGATACAGCTTTCTTTACGCAGTTTTAAAGATATGCCCACCAGTTATTCACTGGAAAAATATTGCCCAACACCCGGCGATCAGGGGCAGCATGGCACTTGTGTTGCTTTTGCCAATGGCTATGGCGTTGCAACAATCCTTTATGCAAAAACACATGACCTTACAGATAAAGCATTAATTGATAAATATGCATTCTCTGCTTCTTATTTATATGAGCAGATAAAAGACCCCAAGGATGCAGACTGCCAAAACGGGTCCGACCCGGTAGATGCCCTGGTAAGCATGATAAAAGGCGGAGATGCTTTATTAAGCACTGTTCCTTATCAATGTGGGCCTACGGTAACCGAAACAGTGAAGTCTGAAGCAGCCAATTATAAAATACAGGATGCCCAAATACTCTTTGCGGCGAAAGGTTTTTTAACTGATGACAAATATGTAAAAACTCCTGAGCAAATGGTAAAGGATACAAAAAAAGCATTGATGGAAGGCACGCCTGTATCAACAGGTTTTTATTTGCCTGAAAGCTTTTTTCATATTACTACAGATGTTTGGTACACAAAAGGCGATGATACATTAAGCGACTGGAAACACAGCGGCCATGCCATGACAATTGTGGGTTTCGATGACAATAAAGCCGGTGGCGCTTTTCGGGTTTTGAACAGTTGGGGAACCGACTGGGCCGATCATGGTTTTATATGGATACGGTATAACGATTTTACGCAATGGTGTGTAGAAGCGCTACAGGCATTTGCAGATCCTTTAACACCCGAGCCTGCAGAAAAACATCATGACGATCCTAAGCCAGAACCAAAGCCAGACCCGGTTCCAGATCCAAAACCTGTACCTGCAAACAACACCATCAGCCTTAGCGGAAGCCTTGAATTTAAACTGAACACCGGCGAAGACATGCCTGTAAATAAAATCTCTTCCCGCAACCTTGTGGTAGAAGAAGATGCTAAAGGAAAAGAAGACCTTGTAGCTTATACCATGATGAACAGCTATACCAGCGGTTCTAAATTCCGCTTCTACATAAACATTGACCAGGAAGCTTATGTATATGCATTTGCCACAGACCTTACCGGCAAAATAAACCGCATATTGCCTTACGATGATCTTATCTCAAC
>JANXWM010000052.1 GCA_025351145.1 Chitinophagaceae bacterium | reverse complement strand
CTGATGCCTACAAAGATGTAGATACCATCAGCATCGCAATTCCTGCCGGTTATTCGCCTGAGGCTTTGCCTGGCAATACAAGTATCAGTAACAAGTTTGGCACTTACAGCATCAGCTTTAAAGTGGCAGAAAATAAAATAGAAGTACTGCGCATCCAGATAATAGATAAAGCACGCTACCCCGCCAGCGACTATCCCGATCTTGTAAAGTTTTACGACGATGTTTACAAGGCCGACCGCAGCCGCATTGTATTTATAAAGAAAGAAGGTTAATACAATTTTTAGCCGGGCATAAGAATTACTATTAAGCTTTACTTGCGTCGCACTCTTGTACGTTCGGATTATAATGAGGCTTTTACCGATGCGTAGATTTTAACCGCAGAGATGGAGAGGCGCAAAGAAAATACAATTACTTTGCGGCTTTGCGCCTCTGCGGTTTATTGTATTTTGTTCAGTCATAATCTGAACGTACAAGAGTCCGGTGCGTAGATTTAACCGCAGAGATGGAGAGGCGCAAAGAAAATACAATTACTTTGCGGCTTTGCGCCTCTGCGCCTCTGCGGTTTATTGTATTTTGTTCAGTCATAATCTGAACGTACAAGAGTGCGACGCAAGAGATGATGCCATGAAATACCTGTGATGGGTCAAAAAAAATGAGCAGGTTATACTGCATTACCGGTAACTTCTGTGAAATTTATATCCCTGGTTAATTCGTTGGAAGGCAGGATTTCCCGGAGCTGTTCTTTTTCTTCACTTAATAAAAGCTTTTTCTGGCGGGCTATATTAATAGGGTTCCCAAAAATAAAAAAAAGTTTTTCCCGCATAGATTTAACTGATCTCACATCCTTTATCATTTCACCATATTCATGAAAGTTGATAGAAAAAGGATTGGCTTTATTCTTAAGACTGGTGGTAATACCATAAATAGCCTGTTCTTCTTCTTTTTGATAAGTACCAAATATGCGGTCCCAAAAAATAAAAGTAGCTCCATAGTTCTTATTGATATATTTCTCCTGCGATCCATGATGCACCCTATGGTTGGATGGTGTGGCAAAAATATATTCGAAAAACCGTGGCATGCGCCTGATGTATTCAGTGTGCACCCAAAACTGGAAGAGTATGGCGATTTGGTTTACTACAAAAAATATTACCGGGTGAAAGCCCATTAAAAAAACAGGCAGCATAAATATAATTTTGATGTACTGCACCCAGCTTAACCTGAACGAAACCGTGAGGTTATAATTTTCTCCGGAATGATGAACAATATGCGTAGCCCACCAAAACCGCTGGTTATGCGAAATATTGTGTGCCCAGTAACTGCAGAAATCAAATAAAATATAACAGGGAATAAAAGTCCACCAGTTAAGCGGCATGCGCCATGGCAGCATATTGTAGACCAGCACAGCAGCATAAAAAAGCACCAGTTTTATAGAGGTACTTATGAGTATATTACCAATGCCCACACATGTTGAACCAAAGGTTTCTTTTTTATTGTAATATTTTTTGTTTTGACTGTACGAAATAATAAACTCAACCAATACAAAAAAGAACATAAAGGGTGAGGCCCATATTATGATATTTGGAGTAATGTTTGTAAAGTGCGTTATCTGGTCAAGCGAAATCTTATCGGCCCCAAAAAAATTGACTAAAGTCATTGTTTCAAAGATATGTACCTAATACCTGATAATCCTGTAGAACATGCTTTTGTTTTACATGTTTCAGCGAATTAAGAAAAGGCAAGGCTTATGTTTTACAATAAAAAGATTACAGTTACAAAAAGCAGGCCCTGATTACGGGCTGTTAAAAGCTGCATCTGCATTCTGCGGTACAAGTGTGCGACGCAAGTAAAGCTGCCGGTTGAACTTTAGTTTGGTCAATAAACTTTATATGTACGTTATTATAAAATAAAAAGCAGCTCAAATAATGAACTGCTTTTACTTTTCATTTATCTTATTTTATTGAACCAGTTTGGCAATCTGCTGTAGCGGCAATGTATTGGCAAGGGTGGTAATTTCAGCTTCAGAAGTATTGTGTACGGTAAACGTAAGCAATGCCCCGCTAAAAGGCAACTGCAGCACATAAGTAAGCTGCGTTGCATCGCTGCCCTGTTTTTCAAGCCTTCCTTTATACCCCTGCACTTTTACCGTTTTATTATTTTCATCACGCATCATACCGCCGAGCATTGGTGTATTTAAGATTAAATTTAATGAAGCTACCATTGGTGAGTTACTTATAATTTCTATCTCTGCTTTACCCGGCGTGCCATAACTGCGGTGCACGGTGGCCCCCACAAAACCTACATTGGAAGTAACATGGTCGTCACTGGTATTTACAGTTGCCACATCCATTTTTGCGGGCAAAAGTTTCAATACTTCTTTGCCAATAATCATATCAATTTCTGCCAAAGCCTGCTGCAGTGCAAAGTGTGCATCTTCCAGTTTATTGGTAGCATAAGCAGTGCGGGCAGTTGTAATGTTGGCTTTAAAATCCTGCGCTTTGGATATTGCTGCAAAAAATATAGTGAATAAAATGATAGTGAGCTTTTTCATTTAATTGTATTTTAGTATTTGTATTACTGTTCCCCCAGTTGTTTCTTTATACCGTCAATATCAAAAGTATTGGCGGCACCCATCACTTCGTTTTCATCAGCGAAGTTGATACACTCCAGCACAATCATTGAGCTTTGCCCCAAAGGCACAATCAATGAATAGCCTTTACTGTTATCATACCCTATCATTGCTTTATTGCCTTTTACTTTTACCTGTTTTACATTCTGGTTATCTGTATTGGCCTGTATAGCGCTGTTGTTAAAATACATATTTACAAAACCAGAATAAAAAGCATTGTTACCAATGGTTACCGTAAGTTGTTTGTCTTTTTTATCGCTGTAAACACGTACCATGGTAAGGTTGCTCCAGCCCCATTGCGTGCTTACAACTTTATCCTGTGTGGTATCTTTTGCCAATGCATCCACAGTTGCGGGTAAAGATTTCAACATCTCCCTTCCAATCTGCAGTTCTACACCTATCAGTGCCTGCTGAAGCGAATACCTTGCATCGCTGTAATTGGCTGCAGCCTGTGCCTGCTCGGCATCGGTTATTTGCTGGTTTACATCCGGCGGCGGTGTGCTTTTTAAACCTGCACCGCCTTTATTGGTTGGCGCACCACTATTGCTGCTGTTTGCAGAAGTATTGTTGCCGGAAGAAGATGAGCTGTCAACAGGCGTGGTGCCCAGCACTTTCTGAGCAACTTTATCTTTCAGTTTTTTTAAAAGCTGTGCATGCAGCACTGTGCCGGCCAGCATACCCGAAAGAAAAAGAGAAGAAAACAGAATGATTTTTTTCATACGTCTTTTTGATAATTTACAAATTTTTGTCAATGTTCTTTTTTAAATACCGAACAGTAACACGAATGTACAAAGTTCCCTAAACCCAAAAAATTGATTTTAAATAAGCTGTGCATTTAATTCAATGAATTGTAAATACAGTAATTTTTATGAGCCCCGCTGCAGGAATACTCAGAAGCTTTTCTTGCGTCGCACTCTTGTACGGTTTGAATATATTTTGAGTGCTTAAAACCAGTATCCTGAAAACGCTATATACTTGTCAATAAGAAAAACTTAATACCCCAAAAAATAACCAGTTACAAACTTTTTTATAAGATTATAGTACTTTCGAAAAAATAATCAACCGTTATGGAAAGAAAAATTAAACTTCCTTTAAAAAGCCTAATGGCAGCTATACTAAGCCTTACTTCCTTATTAAGCTGCCAGAAAGAAAATACTTCACTACAGTCAGCAAATGCTGGTGATGCAGGCAATCTAAATGTTGACAGCCTAAGTCTAAAAACGCTAACACTACAACCCGGTGCAAGCGGCCAAGATGCATATGTGGTTTACGTAAACGGGGATGAAAGTTCCGGTGACGGAAATTATAACAGTCAACCTGAACTGGCAAGCATTGTATGGACAATAGGCGGAACTCCAGTTTACGAACGCAGTTTTATAAAATTTACCAATCTTTCCGTTATACCGGCCAATGCCAAAATAGGTAAAGCCACACTTTATTTAAGTGGAATTACCAGTTCTTTTAACCATCCTCAGGGCAATTCTGTTTATCCCGGTTCTCCTTACCTGCCCGACTATCCGGATAATTCCTGTTATGTTCAGCAGGTAACTGCCAACTGGGATGAGTCAACCATTACATGGAATAATCAACCTGAAACTGATACTACCGGCAGGGCAGTAATTCCTTCATCAACTACACAATGGGATCAAAGTGCAACTGTTGATGTTACCTCTTTGGTTAGGAAAATGGTTAAGCTGCAGAAGAATTATGGCTTTAGTATTGTACAAACAAATGAAGACGTATATCGTTCTCAGCAGTTCGCTGTTTCAGAAGATCCTCTTACATCAAAAAGGCCAAAGCTGGTAATAAAATATGCTGTTCAATAGTCATTTTATGACCCAACTTTTATAAAGAAAGGGCTGCTAACGGTAGCCCTTTCTTTTATAATTCACCATGAAAACCTGATCATAGTAAAACCTGCGGGCTTTTGTAAGCTCAATTATATTCCTTCAGTACAAGAGTGCGACGCAACAGGCGATGCCATGAAAAACCTCTGCCCGGCTCATAAAATAAAAAAGCGCCGGAAAATTATTTCCAGCGCCTGTATTCATTTGCACATCCGCACATCAAAAAATTTGCACATTAATTCCTCACCGGTTTGCCTGTTTTTAAAACGGCCTGCATACGTTCGAGTGTTTTGCGTTCGCCGCAAAGGCTTAAGAAAGCCTCTCTTTCAAGATCGAGTAAATATTGTTCGCTTACCAGTGTAGGTTCGCTAAGGTCGCCGCCGCACATTACATACGCAAGTTTTCGTGCAACCAATGCATCGTGATCGGTTGCATAATTGCCACGCCACATACCATTAATGCCTGTATACAATGCACCTAATGCAGAACGGCCAAGCACTTTAATATCAGTTCGCTGAATAGGTGTGCTGTAGCCGCTTTCGTGCAGTTCAATTACACTACGTTTTGCTTCGGCAATCCTGCGGCCCTGGTTGATGATCACTTCATCGTGGCCCTTGCGCATGATGCCCATATCGTAAGCCTCGAAGGCTGAAGTGGCAACTTTCGCAGTAGCTATGGTAAAGAAACGGTTGTTTAATGTAATGGTTTCAGGTTCATCCGGATGCATATCATCTGCAGCCCGTAACACAAATTCTTTGGTGCCGCCGCCGCCTGGAATTACACCAATACCCAGCTCAACCAAACCAATATATGTTTCTGCAGCAGCACAGATTTTATCTGCATGTAAACTCATTTCGCAGCCGCCGCCCAACGACAAACCATGAGGCGCCACCACCACCGGAACAGATGAGTACCGCACCCGCATCATGGCATTTTGAAATGCCCGGATGGCCATATCCAGTTCATCGTATTCCTGCTCTGCCGCAAACATAAATATGATGCCGATGTTAGCGCCTGCACTAAAGTTAGCGCCATCGTTGGCAATAACAAGTCCCTTGAATTTTTCTTCGGTAATGGCAATGCTTTTGTTTACAGCTTCCAGCACTTCGCTGCCAATGCTGTTCATCTTGGTATTCCATTGTAGGGCGGCAACATCATTGCCAATATCATACAGTGCTGCGTTGCTGTTTTTCCAAACAATTTTTTCTTTATAATTATTCAGGATGATGAATGATTCCCCACCCGGTAAAGGCTTGTAACTTTTCGAAGCAACATCATAAAATAACCGCTTGCCGTTTTCCACTTTATAAAAACTTGCTGCGCCAGATGCAAGCATTTCATCAACCCATGTGGCTGGCTTGTAACCCTCTGCCTTCATGGCTTCCACGGTTTTTGCGACACCAAGAACATCCCAGTTTTCAAAAGGGCCAAGCTCCCAGCCAAAACCTGCTGTCATACCATCATCTACACGATATAACTCGTCGCTTATTTCGGGTATTCTGTGCGAGATATAAGAGAACAACTGGTAATTTAAACTGCGGTAAAATTCACCGGCTTTATCCTGACCCGCCGTTAATACTTTTAAACGCTGCTTTAAATCTTCTATCGGTTTAGCAGCTTCAAGTGTGGCAAACTTTGGCCTTTGGCGCGGGCCGTATTCCATCGTTTTTAAATCGAGCACCAGTATTTCTTTATCGCCTCCTGCGCCTTTTGTTTTCTTGAAAAACCCTTGTCCGCTTTTATCGCCCAGCCAGTTATTGGCAACCATTTTATTTAACCAGTCTGGAATTACAAATGTTTCTTTTGCTTCATCATCCGGGCAATTTTCGGCAACACCGTTGGCTACTTTTACCAGCGTATCAATGCCTACCACATCCGCAATTCTATAGGTTGCAGATTTTGGATGGCCAACAACCGGACCGGTTAACGCTTCTACTTCATCAATGCTTAAACCTAGTTTTTCAGCAGTTTTAAAAGATGCCATGATACCGAATACACCAATACGGTTGGCAATAAATGCTGGTGTATCTTTTGCGGGTACGGTGGTTTTACCAAGATACAGGTCGCCATAATGCAGCAGAAAATCTATGATCTCCGGATCAGTATCTTTTGTTGCAATAATTTCTAATAAACGCAGGTAACGCGGCGGGTTAAAAAAATGTGTGCCGCAGAAATGCTTTTTAAAATCATCACTTCTTCCCTGGCTGAGCATATTGATGGGAATGCCCGAAGTATTCGAGGTAATCAGTGTTCCCGGCTTGCGGAATTTCTCCACTTTCTCATAAACCTGCTGCTTAATATCGAGCCGTTCAATTACCACTTCTATTACCCAATCGCAGTTGGCTATGTCTTTCATATTATCGTCGAAGTTGCCGGTAACAATACGTTTTAAAACATCTTTGTGATACACCGGCGAAGGATTGCTTTTTACTGCAGCCTGCAATGCATCGTTTACAATTTTATTTCTTGCTGCTGGTTTAGCGTCGGCAGCCACATCTTTGGGAACAATATCCAGCAATAAAATCTGCACACCAATACCTGCAAAATGACAGGCAATGCGGCTGCCCATTAATCCACTACCAAGAACTGCAACTTTTTTTATTGTGCGTTTCATACAGCTAATTTGTGATGAAGTAATTTTTATGAACCCGGCTACAGGAATGCTGTGAAGCTTTTCTTGCGTCGCACTCTTGTACGGTTGGAATATGACTGAGCAAAAATAGTTAGTTATGCAACTAATTTTCTATTTCGAAGTTAAATTTTTTTTATTAAGCTTTCTTGAGGTGCAGATTGTGGTGAACCTTTTTTAGTTCAGGGTTTTTACTAAACATCGATCTACGCTTCGGTAAAGCTGAAGCATAACCCGAAAGTACAAGAGTGCGACGCAACAGCCGATGCCATTAAATATCTCCAGCCGGGCTCAAAAAAATAAAAGCCGGAATTGAGTTTCCGGCAATTTATATAATAAAAATTTTTAACTAACAGATGCGCCGGGATCAATTGCTTCTTCAGGGTTAATAAAGTGCAGTTTACCATTTGACTCGGCCATTAAGATCATGCCGTTGCTTTCGATACCACGCATTTTTCTTGGTGCCAGGTTAACCACAACCGTTACCTGTTTGCCTACAATATCTTCAGGTCTAAAATGCAGGGCAATGCCGGAAACAATTGTTCTTATTTCGAAACCAAGATCAATCTGCATCTTTAAAAGTTTATCGGCTTTTTCTACTTTTTCTGCACTTGTGATGGTTCCTACACGAAGATCAAGTTTGGCGAAATCATCGTATTGAATAGTTGACTTGATGACGGGTTGATCAGTTGATTGGTTTTCAGTTTCGGGCTGCTGATTTTCGGTAACCGGCACCGGGGGACCCATATCCGTTTTCACTAACCCTGATCTTAGTTTTTCCACTTGTGCGGTAATCTCTGCATCTTCAATTTTTCTGAACAATAATTCGGGAGCACGAAGGCTGTAACCAACACTCAGTAATTTCATTTTTCCCGCATTTTCCCAATCCAGCATTTTCTCTACTACCTTCATCATGCCCAGCATTTTCTTTGCTGTGAAAGGCAGGAATGGATTAATAAGGATAGTGAGATTGGCCGTTAGCTGCAGACAAATATGCAGCGCGTTATCGATCTGCTGCTGCACTTCAGGATTTTCGGCTAAACTTTTTGCAACGATCCATGGTTGCTTTTTTTGCAGGTATTGATTGCCTTTTCTTGAAAGGTCGATTACCTCGAACAAAGCATCCCGGAATTTATATTCTTCAAGCAGGCTTTCAACTTTTTGTTTTGCATCTGCAATTTGCTGAATGGCAGTTCTGTCATCTTCGTCTAATATGTCTGCATGCAATGGCGGCACTTTTCCATTGCATAACTTATGCATTAATACAAAAGTCCTGTTTACAAAATTGCCGAAGATGGAAACGAGCTCGCTGTTATTTCTGTCCTGAAA
>JANXWM010000048.1 GCA_025351145.1 Chitinophagaceae bacterium | reverse complement strand
AGCTTTTACCGCAGTCTCCCAGCAACGGCGGCGTTGCGTTATGTTGCAAAATAAGTCGCAAATTTTTTTGCTGATTTTCAATTAGTTAGTATCGACTTATATAGAAGCGAAGATTGAGACTGTAAAGAATTTTTAATAACACTCCTGTTACAGATAGTTAACGCTCAAAAAGACAGTCTTTATTTTAAAGTTTATTTGAATACTTTACTCCAAAAATGCTAACTATAGTATGTTGCCAATGCTGCATACTAAAGGTAGCTTTGGCATTCTTTTAATGCCACCATGACTAAAAAATCTATACTAGTAAAATTTGGTGAAAATGTTCGTGAAGCCAGAAAGTCTAAGGGGCTTTCTCAAGAACAACTTTCATTTAAAGCTGACTTACATAGAACATATATAGGAATGATAGAAAGAGCTGAGAAAAATGTAACTCTTAAAAACATAGAAAAAATTGCGACGGCATTAGAAGCAAATATTTCAGAACTTCTTAAATAACTTTAAATGCCAATTTCACCTTACGCAGGAAAACATGTTTCAGAATGGAGTGACATTACTGATACACTAATTTCAAACCATACAATAAAGCCTGATGAAATTGTTAAAACTGTATTGAAATCATGGAACGATATTTTTAATTCTAAGATCGGCTCTTTTTTGATTGGAAAAGAAATTGAACCTAACCCTCAAATTATGAGTTTCCTTTTGCACGAATTAGTTGCTCACTATTTAAGCTTAAAACATCTTGGGATTTACAAGGTCGGAACCGGAAAATCAGAAAAGGATATACATTGTATCACTGATAACTCACTTTCAATTGAAATTAAAGGCTCATCGCATCCAAATCAAATTTTTGCAAATAGAAGCTATGCCCAACCGCAATCAGGGAAAGGCCAAAAGGATAAAAACGGTTATTATATTGCTATAAATTTTGAAAAATTCAAAGATGTAAAACCTAATCTGCCGAAAATTTTAATGATTAGATTTGGATATTTAGAACACACTGACTGGATTGCGCAGGGAGCAGCCACTGGACAGCAAGCAAGGCTTTCTACTAATGTTTATAATTACAAACTAAAGAAAATATATCCTAAAAAAGTGTTGGCGACAGAGCCTTCAAATTCTTAGCTTTTATTTCTGATTCTAATCTATTCATTATTGTTTGGCAGTAATCTTCTCGGATTTCAAAACCTAATGAGTAGCGATTATTGTTCATGCAAACCTCAGCAGTTGTACCAGACCCCATAAATGGGTCTAAAATTAAATCGCCTTCATTTGTAAAACCCACAACCATCCTTGATATTAAATCGGCTGGAAATTGTGCTGGGTGGTTTGTCCTTTCATCAGATGACCTGTTTGCCCCCGATGTAACTTTAGCGATTTGCCATACATCTGAAGGATTTTTACCTAAAGTATTACATCTTAGTTTTCCATTCTTTTTTTGATTTGGATACTTAACATCAGGGTCACGAATGTCATCCAAATTAAAAGTATAATTTTCTTTGTCTTTTAAATACCACAATATTTTTTCGTTTCGTGGTGACAAGTAATGTTTAGCTGCAACACCGGCTCCATAATTCCAAATAATTTCTTGATTTAGGTAAAATTTAATTTTATCCCATAGTAGGTATGTAATTGGAACAGCTCGCCCTTTATTTGGTACTTCCAGATACCCAACATTTAATAAATAACTTCCATCATTTTTAGTAATCCTATAAATACTGTCGCTAATTTCAATTAACCAATCTATAAACTTGTCTACAGGCATTACTTTTTCATATTCTTTTCCAATATTATAAGGGGGGCTTGTTATAGTTGAATCAATTATAATACCTGACTCACCTAACTTCTTTAATGCAACCAAACAATCCATATTATAAATAATTGCTGAAGCGTTTTCATAATAGGGTTCCCCCAATACGTTTTTAATTGCATTTAATTTCACCATACAATACGCTAACTTTAGTATGCAAACATAAGAATATGAAACGAAATTCACAAGCCCTTAAATAAAAAATAAATTCCAGATATAAGACCAGCAGCTAAAACGTTTGCCAAAATGGTATTGGCGGACTTTTATCCTGACTCGGATAAGCTGAGATTAAGAATATTCACCATTAAACATGATTATTGGCCTTTTGGCTAAGTTATTTTAGTATTATATATTACATAGTACCTATCTTTGACATGTAATTCACAACAAAAGGTACTAAATATAAAGAAGGCATTTATGAAAAAGTTAATTTCTGCATCGCTCATCATCGGTATGACACTTGCGGTTTACGGAACACAGATTTGGGATTTTCTAAAACCCAACGACATTATGACAAAAGAAATAAGTCTGTCAATTGCACCTGAGAGCAATTATACTTCAGCAGCTTATACCAACTCGAAAGCAACTGTTCATGTAGTGGTAACCAAAGTAAGGGGCAACAAACAAACCATTGTTTGGGATAAAACCTTCGATACTATTCAGTTGAAAAACTATCCAAGGCTGAACGAAGCTTTTGCTGAAAATGTGAAAATTCCCGGTGTAATTGATAACAAAGAAAAACTGGTTGTAAAATACATTATAACTTATGACAACAACGGCAGCATATTACAACTGCAAAGCGGAGAAGACGTTTCAACAGGCAATGAAAAAAATAATCTAATGATTGGTATATAATAAAACCCCATACCCAGGCTTTGAAAATGGCTGAAGTTCTAAATGAATTTCAGCCATTTTCTATTGTGGCCACCTTTGGCTTTTGATCCAAAAAGTTCAGAATGTACAAGAGTGCGACGCAAGAGACGATGCCATGAAATACTTCAGCCGGGTTAATAATAATTCTTTAACCTGCACCCGCTTTTAATGTTTAAAAAATCTTATGCGTTTACTTTTACTGTTTCAGTTAGTTTTGCGCAGCAATTTTTAAAATATGTTAATAGGACTCAACAATATTACTTTCGAATTTGGTGCCCGTGTAATTGTGCAGGATGCTACCTGGCATATACTTCCGGGAGACCGCGTGGGATTGATTGGATACAACGGTACAGGTAAATCAACTATCCTGAAATTACTGGTTGGCGAATACCTGCCGAGTGCCGGAACCATTGAAAAAAGCCGCGATACCAGTATTGGCTACCTGCATCAGGACCTGCTGAGTTTTGATACAAACGACTCTATTCTTGAAGTGGCCATGGGCGCATTTGAACAGGTAAAACAACTTGAAAAAGAAATTGAAGCGCTGGGCAAAAAAATGGAACACCCTTCTTTTACGGGTGAAGGTGAAGAAGAGGCAATGCTTCATGAATACTCTGATAAACTGCACGAACTGGAAATATTGGGTGGCTATAATATTCACCACAAAACAGAAGAAGTTTTGCAGGGCCTTGGGTTTTTAAATGCAGACCTGCTGCGGCCTTACAAAGAATTCAGTGGTGGATGGCGCATGCGGGTGCTGCTTGCAAAAATGATTTTGCAACAGCCGGATGTACTTCTCTTGGATGAACCTACGAATCACCTTGATCTTCCATCTATTGAATGGCTGGAAAAATACCTTATTCACTACAAAGGCAGTGTGGTAATTGTGAGTCACGATAAATACTTCCTTAACAGGATGGTAAATAAGATAGTCGAAGTTTACCAACAAGAACTGCATATCTATAGCGGTAACTACGATTATTACGCTACAGAAAAAGAGCTGCGGGTAGAAATGCAGCAAAGGGCATTTGAAAACCAGCAGGATTATATTCGCCAGCAGGAAAGGTTTATTGAGCGCTTCAAAGCAAAAGCCAGTAAAGCTGCTGCGGCACAAAGTGCCATGAAACGGTTAGACAAGATTGACCGTGTAGAAAAAGTAGAAATAGAAAGGCCGAACCTGCGTATAAGTTTTAAAGTAGATAAACAACCGGGTAAGGTAATCGCAACACTAAAAGGAGCTACAAAAAGCTTTGGCAATTTAACCATTGTAGAAAATGCTGAAGCTGAGATAAACCGGGGTGATAAAATTGCTTTGATTGGTGCCAACGGCAAAGGTAAATCGACACTGCTTCGCATGATTGCCGGTGCAGAGCCATTTGAAGGCGAAAGGGTTTGGGGCCATAATGTAGACGAAAGTTTTTATGCCCAGCACCAGTTAGAAGCACTCAACATCAACAACACTATTCTGGATGAAATGAAAGAATGCGGCAGCGGTAAAACAGAAATGGAACTCCGTGCCTTAATGGGTTGCTTTTTATTTAGTGGCGATGATACAGATAAAAAAATCAGGATATTAAGTGGAGGCGAAAAAGCAAGGGTGGCATTGGCAAAGGTTATAACCGGCAAGGGAAACTTCCTGATGCTCGATGAACCTACCAACCACCTTGACATGCACAGTGTGGAACTGCTTGCTGAAGCATTAAATAAATACGAAGGCACTTCAATATTGGTTAGTCACGACAGGTTTTTTATTTCTAAAACTGCCAATACCATTTGGGAAATTGTTGACCGCGAAATAAAAGTTTTTAAAGGTGGTTACGAAGAATGGGTAGAATGGAAAGAGCGCAAAGAAAAGCTTGAAAAATCTACGGCTGCCCAGCAGGTAAAAGAAGAAAAAGAAAAGCCAGTGGTAAATAAACACCAAGCCCCGCCTGCAGTTCAGCCAAACAGGGAGCATAAAAAAGAATTGGAAAAAATGCAAAAACAGTTTAATAAACTGGAGGAGCAGATAAACCGTTACAATGAACTTAACTCTTTGGTAGAGCTGGAATTATCAAAGCCCGAAAACTATTCTGTACCGGCGAAATTTATGCAGTTAGAAACCGAGCATTTAAGCCTAAAAGAAAAAATTAAAAATACTGCAGCTCAATATGAAAAACTTTTTGAACAAATAATGGAGCTTGAAAAACAACTTTAATAAATAACATTAATAAATAACATTTTATTCTAAAATTTGGGCGTTACCCTACGGGCCGGGCTTTACGCTTCAAGTCCTCGCTAAGCTTCGTTGCACTCCGCTTAGCTGTGGGCTTTCCGCTTCAATCCCTAACGCAT
>JANXWM010000047.1 GCA_025351145.1 Chitinophagaceae bacterium | reverse complement strand
AAACTGCTTTACTGCAGGAAGAGTTTGCAAAGCGCAATGTAAAAGTGCTTGCCGTAAGTGTTGACCCGCTTGATAAACACAAAAGCTGGGTAAATGATATCAACGAAACGCAAAATGTAACGGTCGGTTTTCCGCTTATTGCAGATGAAGACAGAACGGTTGCTACTTTGTACGACATGATCCACCCCAATGCTTCGCTTACAGCAACAGTGCGGTCTTTGTTTGTGATAGGGCCGGATAAACTGGTAAAATTAATGATTACGTATCCCGCTTCTACGGGCAGAAATTTTTATGAAGTGCTGCGTGTAGTAGATTCTTTACAGTTAACCGCTAACTACAGTGTTGCAACGCCTGCCGACTGGAAAGCCGGTGAAGATTGTATCGTGGTTCCTGCGGTAAGCACCGAAGATGCGATAAAGAAATTCCCTAAGGGCGTAAAAGTGGTAAAGCCTTATCTGCGCTATACGCCACAGCCAAATATCGATTAGTTTCTCATGTGTATTAATTTTACGGCCTGGTGTGTTTGTGCACCGGGTCTTTTTATTTTAAGTAACTATTTTAAGCCGGGCAAAAGAATATGAATGAAGCTTTACTTGCGTCGCACTCTTGTACGTTTGGAAAGTATATTCAGCTTCAGGCTGCGGGTGCAAGCCTCTCAAAAAAAATCTTGCTTCATCTTATACTAAAGCATTCCATTTTCTCAACTGCTGCAACAAAGCCTTTAAATCTTTTGGCACTTCGGCTTCCAGTTCGTAATGATCTCCGTTTAAATCAAATTTCAATAAAGCAGAATGCAGCGCAAGCCTTGCCATTAAAGGCCTTTCAGCTTCTTCGCTTTTGGCGAGGTTAAATCTTTTTTTGATGGACGAAAGTAAAATGGGGTCAGGCGTTCCATAGTATTCATCGCAGGCAATGCTGTGCCCAAATTGCTGCATGTGTATGCGTATCTGGTGTGTGCGGCCTGTATGTATTTGAAATTTTATCCAGGTAAATAAACGAAAGCGTTCCAGCACTTCGTAGTCGGTTAAAGACGGTTTACCTTTTGCATTGATCACCATCTTGCCATTCTTCCCGGGGTGTTCCATAATAGGGGCATCAATGGTTCCTTTATCATCGGCTACTCTTCCGTGTACCAGGCCAACATAATATTTTTCTACATCGCGGCCTTCGAATAACTGGGAGAGTTGCTTATGTGTTTCCTGATCTTTTGCAAAAACAATTACGCCGCTTGTTCCTTTATCAAGGCGATGAACAGTGAATATTTCACCATATTTTTCAATCAGCATGTCTTTTAAAGAAGGCTCTGATTGTTTCCTGTCGGGTATACTTAACATGCCCGCAGGTTTATTCAATGCTATAAAATGTTCGTTCTCAAAAATGATTTCTGGTCTCATTGGCTGTTATGTATTGGCTGTTGAAAGCTCAATAAAATTAATATTGTACAAGTGTGCGACGCAACGAACGGTCAACAGAAATCCTGCTGCCTGGTTCATAAAATTGTATTATTCACTTTTTGTTCGTGCCTCTTTGGAATCTTTGGCTCTTACGAAAGACTGGTTCATGAATTTCAGTAGCCTTATTTCTTTGTCGTTGAGGAAACGCCATTTGCCGCGGTCAACATTTTTCTTGGTAAGATTTGCAAACATTACGCGGTCCAGGTTTTTTACATCATAGCCGAGGTGCTCGAAAATGCGGCGTACAATTCGGTTGCGGCCGCTGTGTATTTCAATGCCAATCACAGATTTATCCTTGCTGTCGGCGTAGGCAACAGAGTCTGCATTTACAAATCCATCTTCAAGCGTAATGCCGTTTATAATGGCATCAAAATCTTTCTTTATCAGCGGCTTATCAAGACGCACTTCGTAGATCTTCTTCACCTCAAACGAAGGGTGGGTAAGCTTTTGCGCCAATTCACCATCGTTGGTCATTATTAAAACGCCGGTGGTGTTTCTGTCTAATCTTCCCACGGGATAAACCCGTTCTTTGGTAGCGCCTTTTAAAAGATCGAGCACCGTTCTTCTGCCTTCGGGATCTTTTGCTGTGGTAATATAATCTTTGGGTTTGTTGAGCAGTATGTACACCAGGTTTTTTTGTGCATGAATCTCTTTGTCTTTCACCAGCACTTTTTCTCTGCCGGTAACTTTAAACCCCGGTTCAAAAACAATAGAACCATTTACCTGCACTTTACCAGCTTTTACCAGTTCAGCCGCTTCACGCCTGCCGCAGATACCTGCATGTGCAATGAATTTATTCAGCGGCATTAGTTCTGTTTCGTCGTCTTGGTTTACACTTGTCGGCTTCTGTGTTATCTGCTCGTAGGTTTGTTTTACAGGTTTGCCCTGTTTGTATTTTGCTGTATCTTTTTCAAAAGATCTTTTAGAACGCCTGTGTTTCTTTTCGGGGTCATTATCCTGTGGAGCGCTACGTTTGGGTGGGGTAAAAGATTTTTTTACCGGTTCAATTTTATCGTTTGGATGACGTGGTTCAGGCTTTTTAGGTTCTTCTTTCTTAGCACCGGGCACATTAACGATCATCCGGTACTTTTCTTCATTGCGCTTTCTTTCTTCTGCGGCTTCTTCTCTTGCGGCCCGTTTAAATGCTTTCTTTTCCTGGCGGAATGCTTCTTTTTTCTTAGCTCCGCTGAGTTCTTTGTTTGCGAACTTGTCGAATGGGGATTTTGCCATGTTGGTTTGTTTTGCTGTTTTACAACAGTAGTTATGAATATGAGTTGTAATTTATGAGTAGTAAGTGATAAGTAAAAGGCAAGCCCAAAAAAACTTACCACTTATAACTTATTACCTACTACTAATTTTTATTCGCCAGTTGTCCGCAAGCTGCATCAATATCTTTTCCACGGCTCTTTCTAAGCCTTGCATTTACCCTATTTTTTTCCAGGAACTCCATAAACTTTTCGGTAACTTCTTCGTTCGGTTTCGAAAATTTGAACGCATCAATCGGGTTGTATTCAATAATGTTTACAAGATCGGCGGGAACCTGGCGGTAAATTTTCATCAGCTCTTCTGCGTCTTTCAGCGAATCATTGAAATTTTGAAAAAGAATGTATTCAAAAGTGATCTCGTTGCCGGTTTGTTTGTAAAAATAGTTCAGTGCTTCAACCAATACGCTGATATTATTCGCCTCGTTGATGGGCATGATCTCATTGCGCTTCTTGTCGTTCGCCGCATGAAGCGACAATGCCAGCTTGAACTTTACTTTATCGTCGCCCAGTTTTTTTATTTGTTTAGCAACGCCTGCGGTAGAAACGGTAATACGTTTCGGACTCATAAATAAGCCGTCTTCAGCAGTAATTCTTTCTACGGCTTTAAGCACATTATGGTAATTCATCAACGGTTCGCCCATACCCATGAACACAATGTTACTGAGCTTTTTATCGTATGCTTTTTCGCTTTGTTCATTTATCAAAACCACCTGGTCGTAAATCTCATCATAGGTAAGATTTCTTTTGCGCTCCATGTAACCTGTGGCGCAAAATTTACAGCTTAAACTACAGCCGATCTGGCTTGAAACACAGGCTGTTTTTCTTAGTTCAGTAGGTATCAAAACACCTTCTACAAAATGCCCGTCAAAGGTTTTAAAACGGCTTTTAATGGTGCCGTCTTCACTGTATTGTGTGGCGTTAACGGTTAACGCGGGAAGATCAAATGCTTCATTCAGTTTTGCACGCAGTTCTTTGCTTACATTAGTCATGGCTTCAAAGCTGTGGGCATGCTTTTGCCACAGCCATTCGTACACCTGTTTACTGCGGAATTTCTTTTCGCCCATGCTTAAAAAATACTCATCCAGTTCAGGCAAAGTAAGGTGCCTGATGTTCTTTCGCTCAATTGCTTTCATGCGGTAAAGATAAAATTCAGTTTGTAGTTTGTGGTTTTTAGTTTGAAAGAGGGTTTTGCTGATACCAGCTAACCTTTTCATGGCATCGGCTGTTGCGTCGCAATCCGTTCATCGTTCTTCTTTCAATTGAGCTTTCGTTCACTGAGCAGTCAAGTTTTACTGTGCACTATTTATTTTATAAGCAAGCATTAACTTGCAGCCGCTTCGCCGAATATTGAATCGGAACGTACAAGAGTGCGACGCAACGGAAGCTTCATTTATAATTAAAAAGTTGGGCTCAAAAAAAATGAAAACAGTTTATATAATAGATTCGGTAAGAACACCCATTGGCAGATATGGCGGAAAGCTAAGCAGCATAAGGCCCGACGATCTTTTGGCGCATGTAATAAAAGCGTTGATAGCCCGCAATCCATCTGTTGACGTAAACATGATTGAAGATGTAATTGCCGGCGCTGCTAACCAGGCTGGTGAAGATAACCGCGATGTAGCACGCATGGCTGCTTTGCTGGCGGGCTTGCCTGTAAGTGTTGGCGGTAATACGGTGAACCGCCTTTGTGCAAGCGGACTGCAAGCAGTAATGGATGCAAGCCGTGCAATCATGTGCGGAGATGGCATGCTTTATATTGCAGGTGGCGTAGAGAGCATGACGAGAGCACCATTTGTAACAGCAAAAAGTGACGGTGCATGGAGCCGCAAAATTGAAACTTTTGATACCACAATTGGCTGGCGGTTCATTAATAAAAAACTGGCAGAAATGTATCACCCTTTTTCTATGGGCGAAACAGCAGAAAACGTAGCCAAACAATGGAACATCA
>JANXWM010000034.1 GCA_025351145.1 Chitinophagaceae bacterium | reverse complement strand
GAAGAAAAATGGAATCACATTAAATTTTCTCCTGTTTCCAATAAAGAAAAAGCGGTAACCGGAATTGTAATGTCCTTAGAAGATATTACAGAAAGAAAGAAGGCAGAAATAGAATTAAACAAATCATTCAACCTTGTAAACGGCCAAAATAAAAGGCTTTTAAATTTTTCTTATATAGTTTCTCATAATTTAAGGTCGCACGCCACCAACATCAAATCTATACTTAGTTTAATGGAAGATGCAGTTTCAGAAAAAGACAGAAAACAAATGATGCAGCACCTTAAAACAGTTTCAAATTCTTTAGATGAAACATTGCACAATTTATACGAGGTCATTTCTATTCAGAACAATGTAAACCTCGTCTTCGAACCGCTTAACCTTCATGAATATATACAAAAGGCAATAACCCTTCTTGTTGAACAGGTTGTTGAAAAAAAAGCAATCATAAAAAACAACGTTCCCAAAGAAACCCTGGTTAAATACAATCCTGCATACTTAGAAAGCATCATTCTTAATTTTCTTTCAAACGCAGTAAAATACAGTCATCCCGAAAGAACACCAATAATATCACTCGATTGTTTTTACGAAAATAACAAACCGGTATTATCCATCACAGATAACGGTATTGGCATTGATCTTAAGCGCAATGGCGATAAGCTTTTCGGCATGTACAAAACCTTTCACGGCAATCCCGATGCAAGGGGAATAGGCCTCTTCATCACTAAAAGTCAAATCGAGTTTATGGGCGGCCGTGTGGAAGCGGAAAGCGAATTAAATATGGGCTCAACATTTAAAATATTTTTCTAATTTTTTTTTGAACCAGGCAATAGAATTACTATTAAACTTCTCTTGCGTCGCACTCTTGTACGTTCGGAACATTTAGGAACAAGCTGCGAGCCATGAGCTTCAAGCTGTGAGCAAAATACAAGTGCTCGTAGCTCGCAGCCAAAAGCTCATAGCTATTCTTCAGTACAAGAGTGCGACGCAACAGGCGATGCCATAAAAACCCTCAGCCCGGCTCATTATTTTCTTATCAAAAGCATAAATTAACCAAACTAAAAAAGCCCCCTCAAACTTGAGAAGGCTTTATATATTTTCTTATTTCTAAACTCATCTTGCATCTGCCATATCGGGTATTACTTCTGCTTTATAAGCACCTTCATCCAGCTTGGCTTTTGTTTCGCTGAATGCAATTAACGTTCGTTCAATATCCTCATCGTTATGAGCCGCAGTTGGTATTAAACGGTAAATAATATGCCCCTTGGGGATAACCGGGTAAACAACGATGGAACAAAAAATACCATAATTTTCGCGAAGGTCCATCACCATTAAAGTTGCTTCTTCCACGCCGCCTTTCATATAGATAGGCGTAACAACCGAATCGGTATTACCAATATCAAAACCCCTTTCTCTAAGACCTTTCTGCAGCTTCATTGCATTGCTCCAGAGCTTCTCTTTTAGTTCGGGCATAGTGCGCAGCATATCCAAACGCTTAAGGTTGCCAATTACAATTGGCATGGGCAAACTCTTGGCAAATATCTGTGAGCGTATATTGTAGCGTATGTAATCAATAATCATTCTTGGCCCTGCCAAAAACGCACCGATTGAAGCCATGCTTTTTGCAAAAGTGGAGAAGTAAAGATCAATATCATCCTGGCAACCTTGCTCCTCTCCTGCTCCAGCGCCGGTTGTACCGAGCGTACCAAAACCATGCGCATCATCTACCAGCAAACGAAATTCATATTTGCTTTTAAGGGCGCATATTTCTTTCAGTTTTCCCTGGTCGCCGGCCATTCCAAATACACCTTCTGTAATAACAAGTATGCCGCCCCTTCCCTGTTTTTCAATTAACGCCTGGCTGCGTTCCATTTGCTTTTCAAAATCTTCAATATCGTTGTGCTTAAAAACATAACGGTGACCGGGATGCAAACGCAAACCATCAATAATACAGGCGTGGCTTTCGGCATCGTACACAATAATATCGTGGCGGCCACAAAGCGCATCAATCGTGCTCATAATACCCTGGTAACCGAAGTTGAGCAGTATCGCATCTTCCTTATGTTCAAATGCAGCAAGTTCTTTTTCAAGCTGTTCGTGATGGTTCGTGTTGCCACTCATCATGCGTGCACCCATGGGCGATGCGAGCCCAAATTCTTTCGATGCATCTGCATCCGTTTTACGGATCTGCGCATGGTTCGCCAAACCCAGATAATTGTTCAGGCTCCACACAATAACTTCTTTACCCCTAAACTGCATGCGGCTTCCTATTTCGCCTTCTAACTTTGGAAACGCAAAATAGCCGTGCGCCCTTTCCCTGTGCTGGCCAATGGGGCCGTAGTTCTTAATCAGTCTTTCAAAAATATCTGCCATACGTATCGATTTAAGATTTCAGATTTATTAGGTGCCCGGTAGTCAGCAGAGCCGAACTATTGAATTACTATGAAGCTTTTCTTGCGTCGCACTCTTGTACAGAATAACTTTATTCAGCTATGGCTCCGGTTCAATCAACCTGCTAAAGAGCAACGTTATTAAATTATTATCTTCCCTTAAAACGGGGCAAAAGTAAACTATTCAGGCAAAAAGGGCAAGCGCATTTATACACGTATGTGTACTTCATTTATTGTTAACTGTTTTGCTTTAGTTCAAACGCTACATTTGCTCAATAAATTATAAAGCATGAAGCGTATTGTTTTGTCAACACTTCTTTTTATCGCCGCATTCAATTCCTTTAGTCAAAAGCCCGCAAACCCAACAACTGAAATTGCAAGACCTAAACTCGTGGTAGGTATTGTAATAGATCAAATGCGCTGGGATTATTTATATCGCTATTACAGCATATTTAAACCGCATGGGGGTTTTAAAAGATTACTCAATAACGGGTTTACCTGCGAGAATACTTTTATCCCATATACACCTTCTGTAACTGCAGTAGGTCATACCAGTATTTACACAGGCTCTGTTCCCGCAATTGATGGTATTACAGGCAACACCTGGTGGGATAATCTTGAAAACAAAGAACATTACTGCACAGACGACAGCAGTGTAAATACAGTTGGCAGCAATACCCCTGCTGGCAAAATGAGCCCCCGTAATATAATCGTTACCACTATTGGCGATGAGCTGCGGCTGGCTACTAATTTTAAAAGTAAAGTGGTTGGTGTGGCTATTAAAGACAGGGGTGCTATTTTACCCGCAGGCCATGCAGCAAACGGAGCTTACTGGTACGATTACAAAACCGGAGATTTTATTACCAGTTCTTATTACATGAATGAACTTCCAGCCTGGGTTCAGCATTTCAACAGCAGGAAAATGGTTGACTCATTGTATAACCTTAACTGGAACATTTCGCTTGCTAAAGAGGTTTATCCTAATTACTGCACAGATGATAAAGAGGCTTACGAAAATAAGCCACTTGGTACTGACCAGCTTTCATTTCCTTATAACCTGTCAAAATTTGCTGGTAAGGATTATGGCAAAATTGCTTCAACTCCCTATGGAAATTCGATTACAGTTGCAATGGCTGAAGCTGCGGTTACAGCAGAAAATTTGGGTAAAAACAATGCAACAGATTTACTTGCTGTAAGCTTTTCTTCACCGGATTATATTGGCCATTCTTTTGGCCCCAATTCATGGGAACAGTTAGATGACTATGCAAGGCTTGATGAAGAGCTGGGAAAATTTCTTTCTTTTTTAGATTCAACCATTGGCAAAGACCAGTACACTGTTTTTCTTACGGCAGATCACGGTGTGGCGCATGTTCCTAATTTTTCTAAAGAAAATAAATTACCCGGCGGGGCATTTGAAAGTGCGGGAATAAAGGATACCATGAATGCCCAACTGAATAAAGTTTTTGGTAAAGACAATCTCATCATTGGCATACTGAATTACCAGGTTATATTGAACCATGCACAAATTGATTCGGCCGGTTTAAATAAAGATGCTATTACAAAATGGATCATTCAATACCTTGAAAAACAGGTTGTAGTGGCACGTGTTTTTGAAATGGATAAACTTATGCAAACCCCGCTCAACAGCAAGGAAAGAGAGATGCTGATAAACGGCTATTATCCCAGCCGCTGCGGCGATATACAGATTGTGTTAAAGTCAGGTTATGTAGAAGGTAATGGTAACGGCACTTCGCATGGTTTATGGAACCCTTATGATACGCATATTCCATTGGTATGGTACGGCTGGGGCATTAAGCACGGAGCTACCAATAAAGAAATTTATATAACAGATATTGCAGCAACGGTTTCTGCTTTGCTGCATATTCAAATGCCAAGTGGTTGTATAGGGCATGTGATTGAGGATGTGATGATGCACGATTAGCTAAAGAACCTAAATAAAAAATACCGGGAGTAATTTAAACTCCCGGTTTTTTATTCGCTTGCTGTTGAAAGCTCAACAATAATCAGAATGTACAAGTGTGCGACGCAACCAAAAATTCATTTTTATTTTTCAGCCTGGTCCATAAATTTTGTATCAGCAACTTGTAATATGCTTTATTATTTTATCTGCATGCTCCCGTGAATTTTCGATGAACCATTTGTGTGTATCCATGCCTCCACAAACTACGCCGGCCAAATAAATCCCGGGTTCGTTGGTATGCATGGTTTCGGGATTATAATCAGGAAGCATTTTGTCATCTGCGCTCAAGTGAACGCCAAACTTTTTAAGCAGCGCGAAATTAGGTTTATAGCCGGTCATGGCAATTACAAAATCGTTGGCAATAGTAACCATTCCATCGGGTGTTTGAATATCCGCTTCATCTTCCCGGATAGCCGCCAGCGTTGAGTTGCAGCAGGCTTTAATGCTGCCTTCTTCTATGCGGTTGATAATATCGGGGCGTACCCAATACTTTACCCTTTCGCCAACCTGCGCTTCTTTTATAACCATGGTAACTTCAGCGCCCTTGCGCCATGTTTCTAGTGCTGCATCTACTGCTGAATTTTGTGCGCCAACCACCAGCACTTTTTGAAAAGCATAGTAATGCGGGTCCTTATAATAATGGTGCACTTTAGGCAAAGATTCTCCGGGCACATTCATTAAATTGGGAATATCATAAAAGCCGGTGGAGATGATAATATTGTTGCAGTTATAAACCTGTTTTGAAGTGGTAACCATGAAAGAATTATCCGCCTGCCTGTTAACTGAACCTACTTCTTCGAACAGGTGAATATTGAGTTGGTGCATTTCTGCAACACGCCTGTAATATTCAACAGCTTCCTGCCTTTTTGGTTTCGGATGCAGTGTCATAAAAGGTACACCGCCAATTTCCAGCCTTTCGGCGGTAGAGAAGAAAGTCATGTTAACGGGGTAATTGTAAAGGCTGTTTACGAGGCAGCCTTTCTCAACAATAATATACCTAAGCCCTGCTTTTTTTGCTGCAATGCCACATGCCAAACCAATTGGCCCTGCACCAATAATTAAAATATCGAATTTGCTCATGGCTGCAAATTACGCATCAATTGCAAATACTTGCTTTGTTGTAACTGTTAAGTAAAAAAGCAGGGGGAATTTATTATTAAAAACGGTAACACAAACCTGCAGCAAGGGAAGGTTTAAAACCAAAACCAGTTTCGAAATAATATCGTATTTTTTTACTGCCAAATGCAATACCAAGCGGGCAAAGGTTTCCCGCAAACATTACTTTATTGCCCGTAATATCAGGGTTTGTGCGGCTTTGCTGTTTTAGAAAACTAATACCAAGCGAAACGCCGGAATACATTCTTACATTTTCATTGTCAATATAATTATAATCGTACCTGCCGAGTATGCTGGTAAACCTATTTTTGATATCATCACTTTTTACACCTGACTCGTAATCGTACACCGTTTTGGTAAAAGCATCGCATACTATTTCGCCGCCAAAAGAAAACCTGTTGCGGGTATGGTGCAGGTACGATGCGGTAACCACACCATTTGAATTTATATGCGAACGGTTGCGGTTAAAACCCAATGAAAGTGCGGGGATTATAAAATTATCACCAATACTGTTAACGATTTGCGGTGCTGTAAAAAAGCCATAACCAAGTTGTACTTCATCGCGTAAAACTTTATCTGCATGTTGTGCATAAGAATAAAAAGCGGAAAAAACATGCATTAAAATTAGGAAGCATTTTTTCATAAAGGCAGTTTGCAATATATGACCGTTAAGTTGTTTTAACCGCTGCATTAAAGAATGGAACGGCTACTCTTTGTTCCTGATGTACACCAATTTTATCCCGGCTTTATCTGTTTCGCGTTTATCAATTTCAAACTGGCTGAGTGATGAAATAAACGGCGTTAATTTGGGGAAGCCAAAATTCCTTGGATCGAAATTGGGTTGTTTTTTCATTACCAAATTTCCTACATCGCCGAGAAAAGCCCAGCCGTTTTCATCTGCTAGGTCGCTAATGGTTGATGCAATTAAATGAAGTGTTTCTTTGCTCACTTTATCTATTGCAGCTTTGGGTTTTGGCTTCACGGTTTTTGGCTGTGCGCTTTCTGCTGTATCGTTTTCTGCATCAGGGTTTGAGAGAATTTCTATGTAAATAAATTTATCGCAGGCCACTATAAAAGGGTTGGGTGTTTTCTTTTCGCCAAGGCCAAAAACTTTCATGCCTGCTTCTCTTAAACGCGTGGCCAAACGTGTAAAATCGCTGTCGCTGCTTACTATGCAAAAACCATCCACTTTGCCACTGTATAAAATATCCATCGCTTCAATAATCATCGCAGAGTCAGTTGCATTTTTCCCCTGCGTATAACTATATTGCTGTACAGGGGTAATAGCGTTTTCCAGTAAAATATTTTTCCAGCCGCTAACGGTTGGCTT
>JANXWM010000006.1 GCA_025351145.1 Chitinophagaceae bacterium | reverse complement strand
GCAAAAGCTTATGTAGCGCCGGGTAAATACGATGAATTTTACAATTTTGTTTCCGGTGGTTTTAGCGGACAGATGTCTGTTTATGGCTTGCCATCAGGTCGCTTATTAAGAGTGATCCCTGTTTTTTCTGTTGATCCTGAAAAAGGTTATGGCTACAGCGAAGAAACAAAACCGATGCTGAATACCTCGCATGGTTTTGTGCCCTGGGATGATTTGCACCACACAGAACTTTCGCAGACCAATGGCGAAATTGATGGCCGCTGGATATTTGCGAACGGTAACAATACACCGCGTATTGCAAGGGTTGACCTAAGTACTTTTCGCACCAATGAGATAATAGAAATACCCAACAGTGCGGGCAATCACTCCTCTCCGTTTATAACAGAGAATACGGAGTATGTTGTGGCCGGTACACGCTTTAGTGTACCACCCGATAATGAGAACGGAGATGTGCCTATTAATACGTACAAAAAGAATTTTAAGGGCACTATAAGTTTTGTAAGTGTAGATAAAACTTCGGGCAACATGAAGATCGCTTTTCAGTTGTTGTGCCCGGGTGTAAATTTTGATCTAAGCCACGCTGGTAAAGGGCCTTCTCACGATTGGTTCTTCTTTTCCTGCTACAACAGCGAGCAGGCTAATACTTTGCTTGAAGTAAATGCTTCGCAGAAAGACAAAGATTTCATCATGGCAGTAAACTGGAAAAAAGCAGAAGAATATCTTTTAGCTGGCAAGGCCAAAAAACAGTCAGTAAAATATGCACACAATGTGTACGACGAAAAAACACACAGCGCAACTTCAACTATCGAAACAGAAGTGCAGGTGCTTGATGTAAAAGATTTTCCAGACATCGCTTATTTTATTCCTTGTCCAAAATCACCACATGGTTGTGATGTTGACCCAACAGGTGAATACATTGTTGGTTCCGGTAAACTGGCTGCATTAATTCCTGTGTTTAGTTATACTAAATTGCAGGCAGCCATTGCAGCAAAAGATTTCATCGGCAATTTCGGTGGCATACCTGTGGTAAAATATGAATCAGCATTATATGGCGAAGTTAAAAAACCGGGCCTTGGGCCATTGCATACAGAGTTCGATGGCAAAGGCAATGCATACACTTCTTTCTTCGTGTCATCGGAGATTGTAAAATGGAATATTAAAGATCTTAAAGTGATCGATCGTGCTCCTACTTATTATTCCATTGGCCACTTATGTGTTCCCGGCGGCGATTCAAGAAAACCCAATGCCAAATATGTAATCGCATATAATAAAATTACCAAAGACCGTTACCTGCCTACCGGACCGGAGCTGGCCCAAAGTGCACAGTTGTTTGATATCAGCGGCGATAAAATGCAACTCATACTTGACTTCCCCACTATAGGTGAACCGCACTATGCACAGGCAGTTTCAGCCGATCTTATTAAAACCAAAAGCGTTAAAATATTTAAGATAGAAGACAACGCCAACCCCTATGTTTCCAAAGGCGAGGGCCAAACAAAAGTGGTGCGCACCGGCAACAGGGTAGATGTGAATATGACTGCCATCCGCTCTCATCTTGCACCCGATAACATTGAAGGTATAAAAATGGGCGACGAAGTTTATTTCCACGTAACCAACCTCGAGCAGGATTGGGATGTGCCGCATGGCTTTGCCATAAAAGGTTCTATCAATTCAGAATTACTGGTAATGCCCGGCGAAACCACCACCTTAAAATGGATACCAGACCGCGTGGGTATGTTCCCCATGTATTGCACCGATTTCTGCAGTGCACTGCACCAGGAAATGTCAGGCTACGTGCGGGTTTCACCTGCAGGCAGTAACACGCCATTATTGTTTAGCACAGGAAAAAATCAACCTGTTGCAGACAGTACAGTAAAGAAATAGAAATACAAAAAAGAAAGAGATACTTATTTGCCCGGCTGTGGAAAAAAGAATGAAGCTTCTGTTGCGTCGCACACTTGTACAGCATAACATTGAGGAACTTTCAACAGCCGGGCAACAGTAAAATAATTATTCAACCAACAAAATTTTAAACATGAAACAGATAGTAAAATTGCTTTCAGTCATAATAGTAACAGCAATGGTTTCCTGTAACACAACACCCGAAACTAAAACAGATGCAGCAACTGAAAGCCCGGCCGTTGCAGGCGGTCAGGAAAATGTAAGTGATGATGTATCACAAAAAGATGTGGTTAAGGTTGCAGTATCCTCCAAAGATCATACAACATTGGTTGCTGCTTTAAAACAGGCCGATCTTGTTACAGCGCTTTCCAATGCCGGCCCGTTTACGGTATTTGCACCAACCAATGCAGCATTCGATAAATTACCTGCAGGTACTGTTGAAGGGTTAATGAAAGATGATAAAAAAGAAGACCTGCAAAATATTCTTCAATACCATGTAACGCTTTCTGCATTTGATGCAGGTTCATTTACTGACGGGCAGGTATTGGGAATGGTAAACGGAGATAATGTTACCGTGAATATTAAAGATGGTAAAGTGATGCTTAATAATTCCGCTACCATAGTTGCATCTATAAAAGCATCCAATGGAATGGTACATGTTATTGATGGTGTACTGTTGCCACCTGCAAAAAAATAAAAACCTGACAGGCTTTTAAAAGTCTCTTCAGTGTCAAGCACCTCCGTTTTAAATTCAATTTTTCGTTATGAAAGATAACCGTTTAACAGGCTGGGTAAGAGCAATTGTAATATTGTGCGGCCTTGCACTTATTGCAGTATTATTTGTTCCTATGTGGCAGATACAATTGTCTGCCCCCCAATATCCTGAAGGTCTTGTGCTGTTAATTTATCCCAATGCACTTGGTGGTAATGTAGATATTATTAACGGCCTTAACCATTACATAGGAATGCGCACCCTGCATGCCAATGATTTTATTGAGTTCACCATTTTGCCTTATATCATTGGCTTTTTTGCAGCTATATCAATTTTGACAGGCGTGTTGAACAGGAAAAAGCTATTAACTATTTTAACCGTGTTGTTTATTGTTTTTGCCGTTGTTGCTATGGTAGATTTCTGGAGATGGGAATATAATTATGGCCACGACCTAAACCCTGAAGCAGCTATTGTTGTGCCCGGCATGGCATACCAGCCACCACTGATCGGTTACAAGCAACTGTTGAATTTTGGTGCTTACTCCATACCAGATATTGGCGGCTGGATTTTTATAGTGGTTGCTTTGTTACTTACATCAACAAGTGTGTTTGAAATTATTAAAACGAAGAAACTTAAGGTGATAAAATCAACAGTAATTACCAATAAACCTACAACTGTATTAGTGTCTGCGCTTCTAATGTTTATGCTGCTAGCCTCTTGTAATGCAGGTCCGCAGCCTTTACAATTAGCGAAAGACAATTGCGATTTTTGCCAGATGACAATTGGTGATGCACGTTTCGGAGCAGAGATTGTAACCGCCAAAGGAAAGGTTTTTAAGTTTGACGACATGCATTGCATACTGGCATATTTAAAGTCGGGCATACTGGATGAAAAGGATATTAAAGACATTTATCTTGTTGATTTTTCGGGAACGCATGAACTTAAAAACCGTAAGGAAATGTATCTATTGAAAAGTGATAAACTGCGCAGCCCGATGGGCGGAAATATTGCAGCCTTCAGCAGTAAGGACAGTTTAAACAGCGTGAACAATACTTTTAAGGGTGACGAAATACAATGGGATAATATTAAAACTAAACTGAGTTTTTAGAATTTAAGCCGTTAACGATACATTGTCACATACGGTGAGAAAAGTTCACCAGCATTCCGAACGTACAAGAGTGCGACGCAAGAGGCGATGCCATGAAATACAATAGTTCGGCTCATAAAAAAAAATGAAAATATTTTACACGATATGCTTTTTTCTGACAGGTATTTCATTTGATTCTGCAGCAACAACATGGAAAGTTGGTAAGCAGCAAACAATACATTCTGTTCAGCAGGCTATTAATATGAGCAGGAATGGTGATACCATTCTTGTTGATGCGGGAATTTATTATGAAAAAAATATTACGATAAATAAATCAATTGTATTAAAAGGAATTTATCATCCAATACTCGATGGCGAAAAAAAATACGAGATCATCAGCATTAAATCGAATGACGTAATTGTTGATGGATTTACATTGCAACATTCAGGAAGTTCCGGTATGGATGACCTTGCAGCAATCAAAATTTACAATAGCAGCAATGTTGTTGTACGCAATAATATTCTTGAAGATAATTTCTTTGGTATCTATACACAGTTTGGTATTAACTGTACGATTTCGAATAATCAAATACATGCAGCAGGCAATGCCGAACTTCAAAACGGTAACGGTATACATTGCTGGAAGAGCGACAGCATGCGGATTATAGCCAATAAAATAAGCGGCCACCGCGATGGAATTTATTTTGAGTTTGTTACCAACTCTATCATCTGGCGAAATAAAAGTGAGAACAATATCCGGTATGGTTTGCATTTTATGTTCTCGCACAACAATGCATATATCAGTAATATTTTTAGTCACAATGGTGCCGGTGTTGCCGTGATGTACACGCACGGCATGAGGATGTACAACAATATTTTTGAAGAAAGCTGGGGCGACGCTGCATT
>JANXWM010000766.1 GCA_025351145.1 Chitinophagaceae bacterium | reverse complement strand
AGGTTATATCTTGTACCCAACATGCCTGATGGCTGTTTATGTGTGATTGTACTCTCATCCTTTTTCACTTCATAAAACAAATCTATTGCTATATCAACGCAGATGCCTTTTTAATCCTTTTACAAACATAGGAGTGTGCGATGCAAGTAAAGCGTCATGCATGTTCCTTGGTTGGGCACAAAAAATGTATTCATAAAAAAAAGAGCAGATGAAATTTTCACCTGCTCTTTTATATTTTTTTAAAATACTATTCTGGTTGTGGCGGTCTCTTTATTATAAGACTATCGGCGGCGTAATTTGCTTTAATAGTATCGCGTATATTAGTGCACCATTCTGTAAGCGTAGCTTTTTCGGCAGCGGTAAGCTTTGCATTTCTGTGTATGATGGTGTAAGAGAAAAGCGGCATTTCATCTTCCTTTAGCTGCTTGGTAATCTCTTCCATTTTCTTGTACTGCCTTCCAATTTTGTATGTGGCGAATTCATTAAAATTCAATTCATCTTTTCCATCTTCAATATGGTTGTTTAACCACCATGCAACAGGCTGCACTTCTGCATACCATGGATAAACTGTGTTGCTGCTGTGGCAATCGTTGCAGGCTTTTTCTAAAATAACTGATACTTCTTTTGGTTCGTTATAAACCCTGGAGATATCGTTGGTCATGGCATCTGCCGATTGGTTTTTTGCAGGCTTTATAAACTGAATACCAATAAAAAGAACGATGAGTACGAAGAGAATTTTCTTTTTCATGTTAAGGTTTTAGAAGTATATCGCCGGTCATTTCTTTTGGTATTGGTAAACCCATTACGGTTAAAATGCTTGGAGCAAGATCGCCCAGTTTGCCGGGCAGTAACGAACCATGCCAGTCATTCGAAATTACAAAAAACGGCACCAGGTTAAGCGTATGTGCAGTATTGGGTGTGCCGTCTTCATTAATGATGTAATCTGCATTGCCATGATCGGCAGTTAAGAAAACAGTATAGTCGTGCTGTAGTGCTGCAATTACCAAACGCTCTGCGCATTTGTCAACAGTTTCTACTGCTTTTACTACCGCACTCCAAACACCTGTATGGCCTACCATATCTGCATTTGCATAATTGATACAGATGAAATCGGCTGTTTCGTTTTCAATTTCCGGAATCACTTTACCGGTAAGTTCATAAGCGCTCATTTCGGGTTGAAGATCGTAGGTGGCTACTTTAGGAGATGGTGCCATAATCCTGCTTTCACCTTCAAAAACAGTTTCTCTGCCGCCGCTGAAAAAGAAAGTTACATGCGGGTATTTTTCTGTTTCGGCCATGCGTATTTGCTTTTTGCCGGCAGCGGAAATTACTTCGCCTAATGTGTTGTTTAAATTATCGTTTTCAAAAATAACGTGCACGTTTTTGAACGACTTGTCATAGTCCGTCATAGTGGTATAATGCAGGTTGAGTGTATGCATACCAAATTCAGGCTTATCACTTTGCGTAAGCACTTCTGTTATTTCGCGGCAACGGTCTGTACGAAAGTTGAAGCAGATAACTGCATCGCCTTCTTTAATGGCAGTTGTTGGAATTCCAGCGTTTACAATAGGTTTAATAAACTCATCCGTTACGCCATTTTCGTAAGACTGCTTCACGGCTTTAAGCATATCATCGCTGTGTTCCCCAATGCCATTTACCGTTGCATCGTAAGCAAGTTTTACGCGTTCCCATCGCTTATCGCGGTCCATAGCATAATAACGGCCTGTAATGGTTGCAATAGCACCAACAGAAACGTTCAAATGATTTTGCAGACTGGTTAAAAATCCCAAACCACTTTTGGGGTCTGTATCGCGGCCATCAGTAAAAGCGTGTATCAGCACATTGCTGAGGCCTTCGTTTTTACATACAACACAAATGGCTTTCAGGTGCAGTGTGTGGCTGTGTACGCCGCCATCGCTTACAAGGCCAAGCAGATGTAAAGCTTTGTTATTTTCTTTTGCATAGCGAATTGCAGCAAGCAATTCTTCATTTTTCGCAAAGGAGCCATCACGCACCGCAACGTTGATGCGCTGCAGTTCCTGGTATACGATGCGCCCTGCACCAAGGTTAAGATGGCCCACTTCGCTGTTGCCCATTTGCCCATCGGGCAGGCCAACAGCCTCGCCGCAGGTAACCAGCGTTGAGTTGGGATATTTTTTATATAAGGAACTTACAAACGGAACATTTGCATTTTGAATGGCATCAGATGATTTTACTTTGCCTAAGCCCCATCCGTCCATTATTACCATGATTACTTTCTTATTTTTCATGCGATAAAGCTACATAAATTTGGCAATCTGCCGGAACACTCTAATTTTACCATTGTGCTAAATAATCAGATTGGCATACTTTTAGACATATTAAGATTACAATTTCAAGGATATGAAAAAGATTTTGGTTTTTATTGGTTTGGTGGTTTCTCTTAGTTCCTTTCAGCTTACCGGCGACAGTGAAAATATTGTGAGTGCATTGAAAGCTGGTAATTCATCCCAGTTCAGCAGTTACTTTGATAATTTTATAGATCTTAAGCTTCCTGAAAAAGATGAATTGAAAAATGTTGGAAAAACACAGGCTGGTATAACTGTTAAAAGTTTTTTTGATCAAAACAATATTAAAAGTTTTGATCTTACTTCTCAGCGTGAAATGGGTGGTACCAGTTATATTACAGGTAAGTTGCAAGGCGATTCAAAAGCTTACAACCTAACCCTGTTAATGAAAGCAAAAGGCGATAAATTATCCATCATTAGTATAAGGGTAAACTAAAACCTGGAATTATATAATAAATAAAGCCCTGGAATTTTCCGGGGTTTTTTTGTACCCGGCATTTTAACCCTGATTGACCGTTCCTTGCGTCGCACGCTTGTACGTTCAGATCAAACATCAGCTTTGGGCTGAGGATAATAACTTGTTGCAAAAAAGAAAGTTTTTAGCGTTTAAGCCAAAAGCTCAATAATGTTTTGCAGTACAAGAGTGCGACGCAAGGATGTTGATTTGATGATTTGAGGATGGGTTAATCTGATAATGCATTGCATGGGCACATCATCAAATCATCAAATTCTTTTGCCCTGTTCAAAAAATTATTTCTTTTCCAAAAAAATCTCTGCCATCATACAGCGCACACTTCCGCCGCCTATGCTTTCGATGGTATTGATGTCAACAGGTAATAAAGTTGTGTGATAATTTAAGATCTGCTTTTGCTCTCTTGTTAACGATATATATGCCGAGCGGCTGAGTATAGTAAATTTTTTGCCCTTTGCATTTTTCACCTGCAGCATATTGCCGGCATATTTGCGTACCTGTTCGAATGTAACAGGAATAATTTCGTGCCCTGTACTTATGAGGAGTTGCGAAACGGCGATGCGCTCTGTTTCTTCGGGTATAGATTCCATGCAGATCACGGCATAATCTTCGCCAAGGTGCATGATCACATTTGTGTGATAAACATCTGTTCCGTTCTCGTCTCTTGAATGAAAAAGCATGGCCTTATAACCATGAGCATGTGCAAATTTTTCAAGCACCGTTTTATTGGTACGTGGCGATAAGCATGCATAAATAATTTTATATTCATGATCAATGATCATGCTTCCGGTGCCTTCAAGAAAAAGGTGTTCTGCTTCGTATTCGCTCCAGTCTTCTACATCGCGTATTTTAAAATTTTCAGCAAGCATGTGCAGCAGGTCGTCGCGTTTTTCAATGCGCCTGTTTGCGGCAAACATGGGGAATACGCAAACTGTACTATCGTTCAATGTGCAGAACCAGTTATTGGGAAAAACGGCATCTGGCTTTGGTGGCACAGGTGTATCTTCTACTACAATTACATCAATTTTCTTTTTGCGCAGTGTATCGGTAAAGTTGTCGAATTCTTCCGCGGCTTTTTGCTGTACCTCTTTCTGTGTAAGTGTTTGCGATGCTGTTTGAAAAACATTGTTTGCCGCAGTTTCTGCATTAAAGCCAAAACTTGCAGGGCGTATCATTAATATTGTTGAAGCTATTTTACTCATAATTTATTGGTTTGTTCTAAGCAAAGGCATGCTCATGCAATGTGCACCACCCCTTGCCCTTGAAAGTTCTGCTGATGGTAGTATGATAAGTGTATCTTTTATATCAGCCGGGGTTATTTCTTTGTTCTCAAATTTTTTAAAAAGATCATTTGCTTTTATCACTGTAAAACCTGCAGCAATAAAGCCTTTAAAGGTTTCTTCGTTACGGTCGTAACCAACCACCACACCATCTTTTAATGCGAGCAGGTTGCAGGAGTCGGTCCATTGTTCGCGTTCATCATAAGGAAAAACATTGTTGCCGCTGTAAATAATTTTTACATCATTTTCTGCTATACCAAAATCTTCTATGCTGATGTTACGCAATAAAGATTCAAGGCCCTGTATTTTATCACTAATATCAATTCTGTAATTTTTTCCAGGTTGATAAGTTTCGCTTAAAGGTTTGTAAAATCGCAGCACTTCTATGCTTTCATGATCGGGTGAATCTTCTTTATCAAGCAGGTGAAGATAGTAGGCGTATTGCTTATCATTTTTATCCTGCATCACCCTTTCAGAAAACCTGCCGAATAAAACCCATGTGTCTTTACGCACATGCGTAAACACCGTATCAATATGCATCATTGCACGTTGCTTTGGTATTTTTGCCACGGATATTTTTTCTATTCCTGTATCGCTGTTGGCAAATATTTTATGAATAACTTCATCCACAGCGCTTGGGGTGGTGCGTTCGCTGCAGCCAATGAGTAAGTGATTTGGCGCAATCATCATTACATCGCCGCCTTCAACAGATGTTTTATAAATTTTTTGTTCGCTCTGCTCCAGTAAAAAGAAGTCGCTTGATTCTGAAATCTCTATTACTTTCTGCGGGTCATTTTTAAACAGGTGATAATAAGTAATAAATTTCATCAGCATGGTTTCTCGTTCCCTTGCAGGCGTTGCTGCATTACCGAGCAAAAGATGATCATTAATAACAATACCAATATCTCTTGTAAAAATAAAATTTGGAAGCGGCGCAAAAACAAAATCATTAGAGTCTTTATCTGCCACATGCAGTACGCCGCTTATTAAAACTTTAGCCAGCTCAAAGGGGTTTTCTATAGCTTCTAATCTTCTTTCTGTTGCAAAACTACAGCCTTCCCATGCACATACGGCAGAAATAATACGCTGGCGAATAGCATTATCCCGCAGCACCTGCGATAAAATATATTGCGTATCTATTACCACATCGCTGTTGAAATAATCGGGGTGCTGTGGCTTGTAGCAATCAGGCTGGTTTTTATCTGCCTGCTTTTTTTCACACTCAAGTATGTAGGGGATTTTGCCGGGATCAAGAAAATATAAAAGCAGTTTTACGTACTCATTATATTCTTTCCGCATTTGCGCAAGATGTACCGTATCATCGTACAACCATTCTTTAAATTTGCCGGGTACCACTTTGCCAATACCTCCGTCCGGACTGTGAATGAGTAGCCTTTTAAGTGTACCAACTTCTGAACTTACATTAATAGAACCTGTTAACTGCATAGAATTTTATATACTGCAAAGCAACGAAACTTCGGTCATAAGCGTTTAACCAAAGCATTAAATGTTTTTAACCCAATTTTTTGGGCCCGGCAGCAGTAATACTATGAAACTTTACTTGCGTCGCACTCTTTTACAACATAACAATTTGCAGCTATGGCTTATTTTATAATAACCCGCTAAAATCATGAAGTGCACTTTGGCTAAAGCCAAACTGTATTCGATTTCATTAAGTGAAGCAATAATTTTTTACTTAAAACAATGCATCAATCTTCTTCGAAAGTTTATGGTCTTTTTCTGTAATTACATCGCCTGCATCGTGTGTGTTTAACCATATCTCCACTTTATTGTACACATTGCTCCATGTGGGATGATGATCCATTTTTTCTGCTTCCAGAGCCACCCTTGTCATAAACGCAAAGGCTTCGGAGAAATTTTTGAATTCGAATTTTTTGTAGAGCATATTTTTTTCTTCTGTCCACATAATATAAAGTTTTAATTGTTTTATTCTTCGCTTCGCTCATTCATGCTCCGAACGTACAAGAGTGCGACGCAAGAGGTGATGCTATGAAATTATTGTACCGGGTTTATAAAATGTATTGTTCTTTTTTTCTTTTAAAGCACAGGAGATTAAAACACCAAATTGCCTTTTGTTTTAATGTGCTCATTGGTTAACTCTGCCACCAATTGAACACCGTTCATTGCTCTTACAGATTTAATGAGCCCTTTGCATTGTTCATCCGGGATATAGTCACCTTTTATAAGCCAAAGAAAATCCATGTGTTTAAACTCGGGCAAAAGATATTCTCCATCGTACTGGTTGTGATAAATATAATGGTTAAGAAAAGTGCCGTGCACCGTGTGCTGGTAAACGGGAAAATAATACTGCCTGCCTTTTTTTTGCACGTGAATTTCTATATCGGGGTTAAGGCGAAAATTATATCCCAGCATATTATTCAACTGCCAGCAAAAGCGGTAACTTTTTGCATTAACCATAATACCGAGCAAATGCGTACCGGAGAAAAAATCTTCGTTAAGCTCTTGGATATTTAGTATTAGTTTCTGCATATTAAAATACTATGTCGAATTGAATTTCTTTATCACCCCGCTTAATATGCAGGGTTGTTTTATCTCCTTTTTTAAAATGCTGTAAAACCTGCATATAAGTTTGCACATCTACAAATTTATACTCGCCTAACTGCAGTAAAATATCGCCGGCCTGCAGACCGGTTCTTTCGGCAAGTTTACCTTTGCTTACCCCATCTATCCGCATGCCTGTTCCGGTAAAACCATAATCGGGCATTACACCTAAAGTTACCGGGAGCGAAACCGAACGCATTTGCTGATCGCGGGTTTTGGTGAATGCAAGTTTGCCTTTACTATCGGTGGCTTCAACAATATGGTCAATGTATTTTACAATTTCAAGTTCGCCATTATAATTTATTTTATCCCAGTCATCTGTAGCTTTATGGTAGTCGCTGTGGCTGTTGGTAAAGAAGAAAAGCACGGGGATATTTTTTCTGTAAAAACTGGCATGATCACTTGGGCCGGTACCGCTGCTGTCGAATTTTATTACAAGGTTTTTATCTGTAGTTGTTGTAAAAACATTTCCCCAAACCGGTGATGTGCCGTAGCCGCCAATGGTTAATTTTTTAGAAGAATCGTAACGGCCCACCATATCCATATTGATCATGTAATTGGGAACAATATTTACAGATGGGTTTTCGAGCCAGTACTTTGAACCAAACAACCCAAGCTCTTCACCAGAGAATGCGATGAACAAATATTATTGTTGTGTGCTTTGGTAGTTTGCAGTATTCTTGCCATCTCTATTAAGGCCGCAGTGCCGCTGGCATTGTCATCTGCTCCATTGTGAATTTGCCCTTGCCCGTCGAGGCTGTTATTGTCTTCTCCATAGCCAAGGTGATCGTAGTGCGCACCAATGATTACCGTATTTGGTGCATTGAAATTTAGATAGCCAACAACATTTCTTGCTTTGCGTATGGCATGCGTAAGCAATACTTTTAACTTGAGGTCGTACACAGCAGTTGCGTCAGCAAAAAAATGTTTCATACTTTGCTGCGTTATATATACAATTGGTATTGCCGCGATAACAGACGAATCATTTTTATTGAACTGTATATTATCAACAGCAGCAGAACTGTTGAAAACAATCAGCGCAGTTCCGCCTTTTTCCTTTGCATGTTTTGCTTCTGCTGTTATCGTTTCATTGATATCGAAATGCGGGTTCGTTTTGTTTTCGTCAAGTACATCTTTTACATCGAAAAACCAGGGGTTGCTTTTTTCTCTCAATGCCAGTGATGAACTGCCTTCGGCTTCTGCATTTGCTGAATAAGCCAGCGGATAATAATTTTTTTTCAGTTCCAGCTTTTCGCCGTTTACTGAAAAAGAATTATCGGTTTCTGCAAATTGTTTTCCTTCGTTTATTTCAAATTCCTGCACATAACCATTGGTACCTTTTGGCGCCAGCCCGTCTTTTTGAAATTGTGTACTTATGTATTGCATGGCGAGCAATTCACCCGCTGTACCAGTGCGGCGGCCTTCCAATTTATCATCGGAGAGGTATTGTATATGTGCCTGCAGGTTAGCAAGCGTAATCTTATCAGCTTTTTCCTGCGCCTTTTTTTGTTTGCGGGTTTGGGCAAAAGTTAGTACGGGCACCAGTACAATAATCAGCAAAAAGTTCTTCATAAATAATAATATTCTTTTTTCCGTTGCAAATGTAATACCGTGTTTTTTATTGAGGGTATTATTTGTTTATGTACCGGGCAGAAGGAATGCTGTGAAGCTGCCGTTGCGTCGCACTCTTGTACTTTTGGTTCTTTATTCGGCAATACAAAACCACGAAGACCCAAAGACGCTAAGATGCGCTAAGACTTCGTGAAACTTTGTGACTTCGTTTCTTTGTGGTTAAAAATACGCTACGATAAAGCTGAATTA
>JANXWM010000727.1 GCA_025351145.1 Chitinophagaceae bacterium | reverse complement strand
GATATTTCTTACAAGGGGCTTAAAATAAAAGGCGATTGCAAAGAACAACTTGCACCATTTATTGAAGAGCTTGAATTTGCTGAAGGCTTCGAACGCATTATTCTTTTGTGCGAATGCCTGCAGTTGATTATTCAAAGCAATGAATACGATACCGTTTCCACGCAGGAAGTAAAAGAATTCAATACCAAAAACAAAGAACGTATCGACCGCATTTATCAGTACACCATCGACAGTTTCCAGGAACCTGTAACGCTTACTGCTGTAGCAAAGCATGCACGCATGAGTGTGCCGGCGTTTTGCAGTTATTTTAAAAAGAGCACAAAAAAAACGTACATCGTTTTTTTAAACGAGGTGCGTATTGGTTATGCATGCAAGCAATTAATAGACACACAAAAAAGCATAGAAGACATTTGTTACGAAAGCGGCTTTAATACACTCGCTAATTTTAATAAACAGTTTTTAAAAGTAAAGAAGATAACGCCGTCTAAATACCGGAAAAACTTTGTGGGCAGCACACAATTGAATTAAAATATTTATGAACCCGGCTGAAGAACAAAGATGAAGCTTACTTGCGTCGCACTCTTGTACGACTGGATTATTACTCATCTTTTACCGAAGCGTAGATGGAAGCGAATTGCTTTGGCTAAAAGCCGCAGCTTTAACTGGCTGCTTTAACCCAAGGCTTAAGCCTTGGGTTAGCAAATACAAACTGATTGGCTTTAGGCAAAGTGTATTATGTAAAAAATGCCTTTACATAAATAAAGAATGCAGCATATTGTTCAATCATATTATGCAGTACAAGAGTGCGACGCAACCAAAGCTTCATGCTTGTACTAAAGCCCGGCCAAAAAAAATATTTCCTTTTATATTATCAGTGATCTAAAAAAGATATTGCTATCTTAATGCTTCGATTGCGATACACAATAAAACCTGCAGCCATGAAAGGACAAATGATGCATTACCCGCTTACCACCAATACCATTATTGAATATGGCAACCGTGTGTTTGCGCACAAAGAAATTGTTACCAAACTGCCCGACGGAACCCGCCACTGCTATACGTTTCAGGACATGTATGTGCGCACAAAAAAACTGGCCAATGCATTGGTAAACCAATTAAACATTCATCCCGGCGATAAGGTTGCCACCTTTGCATGGAACCATTACCAGCACCTTGAATTATATTATGCCATACCCGGTGTAGCTGCAGTATGCCACCCGTTGAATATCCGCTTATCGCACGAGCAGGTTGAATACATTGTAAACCACGCAGAAGACAAAGTAATTTTTATAGATGCTACGCTGGTTCCTTTTTTTGAAAAAATTGTTCCGCTGGTAGATCAGGTACAGCATTTTGTTATCATCAATGCGCCGCAACATTTTAAAACAACTTTGCCCAATGCAATAGATTATGAAGAACTGATTGCAAATGAATCCAGCGATTTTAACTGGGTTCAAGTTGATGAAAATGATGCATGCGCTATGTGTTATACCAGTGGTACCACAGGTGCACCTAAGGGTGTTTTATACTCTCACCGTTCTATTTATTTACATGCACAAATTGTGCTTTCGCCAAACGCAGGAAACATCAGCACTTTCGACAAAGTGCTAATGGTGGTTCCGCAATTTCATGTGTTTGCCTGGGGCCTTCCCTTTGTTTGCATGATGGCTGGTGCAGATATGATTATGCCATCATCGCACCTGCAACCTGTATCCCTGGTAGAAATACTTGATAAGGAGAAAGTAACATTTGCCACGGGCGTACCAACCATCTGGATGGGCATTTATCAAGAATTAAAAAAGAACCCGCCAAAAGAAAAATTGTTGCTCCGCGATTATATGGTTGGCGGCTCGGCTATGCCGCAAAGCCTGGTGGAAGGTTTTGAAAAAGACTTTGGTATTACTGGCTTTACCGCATGGGGAATGACAGAGACTTCGCCGCTGGGCACTGTTTCCAGGTTGCAGAAAATGCACAGCAGTCTTTCGCAGGAAGAACGCTATAAAACAATGGTAAAGCAGGGCATTGAAATGCCCGGCGTAGAAATAAGAATTGTAAAAGAAGATGGAACCATTGCACCAAAAGACGGTGAAACAGTAGGCGAAATACAGATACGCGGCGCATGGGTTATCAGCAGCTATTATAAAATGGAAGATAACAGCGCATACTTTTCAAACGATGGCTGGTTTAAAACCGGCGATGTGGCAACCATGGATGCCAACGGCTACCTGCACATTACCGACCGTATAAAAGACCTTATAAAAAGTGGTGGCGAATGGATATCGAGTGTGGCACTTGAACTTGCGTTGATGGCACACCCATCTATAAGCGAAGCCTGCGTAATTGCCATACCCGACGACCGCTGGCAGGAACGCCCCCTTGCCTGTGTTGTAATGAAGGAAGGAGAAACTATTTCCGCAGAAATATTGAAGGCATTTCTTTTAAAAGATTTTGCTCCCTACCAGGTGCCCGACCAGTTTATCAGCATTGCACAAATACCCAAAACAAGCGTAGGCAAATTCGATAAAAAAGAACTGCGCAGAATGTACACTGCCGACGGATTATAGATCAATTTTTTGAGCCTAACTTTAGGTACGCTGATTGATCGTTCCTTGCGTCGCACTCTTGTACTTTTGGAACAGTGTTGAGCGGAGCCGAACCATGCAGCTTTTCCCGAAGCATAGACACCTGAAGCCTGAAAATATTTGTTGCCGGCATACATCATGTAACAGCTTTTTTATTCCGGCACTCATCTTGCAAAAGTATTATTACTTGTTTTGAAGTAACTTTCAAAAAAAAGTAATTATTCAAAACCACAAAAAATAAAAAAAATGAAAAAGTTTTCGAAAATCGGTTTCGCTGCAATTGCCCTTATAGCAATGGTTTCAGCGTCTTCATGCTCAGTGGAGTACAGAACCCGCCATCCACGCCCGGTGCGCCATAAACGTGTAATTGTAGTAGGTATGGCTGAACCGGCAACGCCTGCACAAACTTCAACTGTGGCAAGAATTGCACAGCAAAATCCCATACAGGGTGAGCGTGGTACAGGTGTGAATAAAACAAAATAAAAGACTTTGCGAAGTCCGAAGCTTCGAACTCCGGACTTCGCAATTTATTTATAAAGTCCCCGGCTTTACTGCTGCCAATACAAATCTGTTGCTTTCAACTTTTGCTTAGATCTGCGCTTCGGTAAAAGCTCAATAGGATATCCGAAAGTACAAGAGTGCGACGCAAACCAAGATTCATGGATATACTTCTGCCTGGCAAACAAAAACTTAACCTTTTTCAATTAGTTGCATAAACAACTTTTTATTAATTTTGGTGCTTCAAAATTAAATTTTATGCAGGAAGCATATATAGTTGCGGGCTACCGCACTGCAGTAGGTAAAAGCAAAAAAGGGGTGTTTCGTTTTTTTAGGCCGGATGACCTGGCGGTTGAAGTGATTAAGGGTTTGGTGGCTTCCGTGCCGCAATTAGAGGCAAGCCGCATTGATGATGTAATTGTTGGCAACGCAGTACCCGAAGCAGAGCAGGGTTTGCAATTTGGCCGCATGATCGCTGCAAAGGCTTTAGGAATTGATGTGGCTGGTATTACCATTAACCGTTACTGTGCAAGCGGGCTTGAAAGCATTGCGATGGCTACCGCAAAAATTCGTACCGGTATGGCTGATTGCATTATTGCAGGTGGCACAGAAAGTATGAGTATGGTGCCCACAGCGGGCTGGAAAACAGTTCCCTCTTATGCTATTGCCAAAGACGAACCCGACTATTATTTGAGTATGGGTTTGACGGCAGAAGCTGTATCTAAAGAATTCAATGTAAACCGCGAAGACCAGGATGCGTTTGCTTATAACTCGCACAAAAAAGCAATGAATGCGATAACCAACGGTTATTTTAAAGGCGGTATTTTACCCATTACAATTGAAGAAACTTACCTTAACGAAAAGAATAGAAAAGCTGTACGCAGTTATATAGTAGATACTGACGAAGGCGTACGTGCAGATACAAGTATAGAGGCGCTTGCAAAACTAAAACCTGCCTTTGCTGTGGGTGGCAGTGTTACGGCTGGCAACTCTTCACAAACGAGTGATGGTGCAGCGTTCGTGATAGTAATGAGCGAACGTATGGTGAACGAACTTGGGCTTAAACCCATTGGCCGTTTGGTAAATTGTGCAGTTGCAGGCGTGCATCCGCGCATTATGGGTATTGGGCCGGTGGCGGCTGTGCCAAAAGTATTGAAGCAAGCCAATATGAACCTCGAAGATATAGACCTTATTGAACTGAATGAAGCTTTTGCATCGCAGTCGCTTGCAGTAATTCGCGAACTTGGTTTAAACCCCGATATTGTAAACATTAATGGCGGCGCCATTGCATTGGGCCACCCATTGGGTTGTACAGGATGCAAGCTTACTGTTCAGCTTTTACAGGATATGAAAAGGCTTAATAAAAAATACGGGCTGGTTACTGCCTGTGTTGGGGGCGGTCAGGGTATTGCCGGTATTATTGAAAACATTACATAAGCCTATTGAATTGTTTAAAGGTTTTTTTGCAAAAGCTGCATACGTATGTGCAGCTTTTTTCATGACAACAATCATTTTCTGCTCATCCAAAATATTTATAGCTTCACGGTGTAAAATATATTTATGAAAACGATCCTTGTACCAACTGATTTTTCTGATCTGCAAAAAATGCCGCACTCTATGCAATTAATTTTGCAAGGCAAATGAAGAGCAGCAAAATTGTTTTATACAATGCTTATCAAACACCGCCGGTAGTTGATGTTAATATGGCGATGGTAGAAACAGTTGACTTAGGCCTTCTTAAAAAAAACAGCGAGGATAACCTTGAAATTTTTAAATCATTGCTTACCCCTTTTTGCGATACAGGAATTGAGCTGGAAACCCTGAGTGATTATGGCATGGTTGCTACAGACATTAACGATATATGCCAAAGCAATCATGTGGATGTTATTGTAATGGGTGTAACGGGTGCAGGCAAAGTTGCCGAAACTTTAATAGGCAGCTATGCGGTTGATGTATCTAGACATGCGAAAGTGCCGGTAATTATTGTGCCGCCGGGCAGTGGCTTTACAGATATTAAAGAAGTAATGCTCGCCTGCGATTTTACCAAAGTGGTAGAAACAACACCTGTAGAGCCCATTAAACAAATCCTTGATGCTACTGCGGCCAAATTGTTTGTGGTAAATATTGATCACAACAACAAGCTTTTTAAGCCCGATACCCCATTCGAAAGTTTAATGCTCGATACCCTGCTCTATGGTTATAAACCCGAATACGAATTTATTGACGACAGCGATTTTGTAGGTGCCATCAACAGGGTTGCACACGAAAAAGAAGTTGACCTTATTATTACAATCCCCAAAAAAATGGGATGGTTCGATCACCTGTTCAGGCGCAGCCATACCAGCATGCTTGCCTTCCACAGCCATGTGCCTTTGATGGTAGTACATGAATAATCTTTTGAGCCGGGCATAAGAATATGAATTAAGCTTTACTTGCGTCGCACTCTTGTACGGTTGGATTATGATTGAGCTTTTACCGAAGTCTCCCAGCAACGGCGGCGTTGCGTTACGTTGTGTTACAACTTGTGTACAATGCGTACCTTCAAAAGAGCAAAAGCC
>JANXWM010000724.1 GCA_025351145.1 Chitinophagaceae bacterium | reverse complement strand
TTACTTACGTGAACGTAGTGGAAAAAGCGCCAGGATTAAAGAAAAGCGTTATTAAGTTACTTAGATCTAATATTGAAAGCGGAATACCCCTTGGATTCCGTTTTTTTGTTAGTATGTAATATAACTTTGTAAACGGAATTGTATTTGATGCTCATTGTTTTAAAGTATAAGAGTGCGACGCAAGAATGAGCATCAGTGTATCAGGCGATCACATCAAAAAAAGTCTGAAAACATCATTCAGCTTGTTAACAATAATTATTGATTTTGCAGTATAATTTATAGCTACCTTCGTTTTTCATCCTCAAATTTTTTTTATGGGCAATTTAGGTTTCCAGGAAATATTACTGATTGCAGTTGTAGTACTTGTATTGTTCGGCGGCCGCAAAATACCAGAGTTTATGAAAGGATTGGGCAAGGGTATACGTGAGTTCAATGATGCGAAAAACAATGTAAAAAAAGAACTGGAAGATGGTATGAACGAAAAAGATAACGTTAGCACTACCACCACCACTACTCAACCGTAATTTATTTCCATTTAAAAAAGATCAGCCTTTGTTTAGCTTTACTTCTATCAAAGACTATCAATCCTGTTTATTAAACGGCCAAACCACTTGCGTTGAGGCCGTTTCTTATTATTTACAGCGGATTGAAGCTAATATTCATCTTAACGCTTTCCTCGAAACGTATTCAGAAGAAGCACTTATACAAGCAGCTGACCTAGATGTATTGCTACAATCCGGTAAGCTTGTGGGTAAACTGCATGGAGTTATAGTAGCTGTTAAGGATGTAATTTGTTATCAAAATCACCCTGTTTCCGCAGCGTCTAAAATACTTGAAAACTTTACTTCAGTCTACAATGCAACGGTTGTTGAAAAATTAATTGCAGAAGGGGCCATTATTATTGGACGTAATAACTGTGACGAATTTGCTATGGGCAGCAGTAACGAAAACTCTGCTTTTGGAAAAGTATTAAATTCTAAAGATAATAATCGCGTACCCGGTGGCTCTTCTGGTGGTTCCGCAGTAGCTGTACAGGCTGGTTTATGTATGATTAGTCTCGGGAGCGATACTGGAGGCTCCGTTCGTCAGCCCGCAGATTTTTGCGGAATCATTGGCCTTAAACCGGGATACGGCAGAATATCCAGATATGGGTTAATAGCCTATGCATCATCATTTGACCAAATAGGGATTTTTGCCAATAATATATATGATGCAGCTTTAACGCTCGAAATAATCGCCGGAAAAGATGAATTTGACGGCACAGTCAGTTCAGCAGAAGTGCCCGCTTTTTCTGAAATGCTGAATATTGAAAACAGGAAATACAAAATTGCATATTTCAGAGAAACGCTGGAACACCCAAGTCTGGATCCGGAGATTGCTGCATCTATTCGCTCATCTATTCAAAAATTAATTGATAATGGTCACACTGTTGAGCCGGTTAATTTTGACCTGCTTGATTTTATCGTTCCTGCCTATTACATATTAACTACAGCAGAAGCTTCAAGCAATCTTTCCAGGTATGACGGGATAAAATATGGCTTCTCTGCTAAAACTGATTTTGGCGACCTTACCGAATTTTATAAAAGATCCCGCAGTGAAGGATTTGGTAAAGAAGTAAAACGGCGTATAATGCTCGGTACTTTTGTATTAAGTGCCGGTTATTATGATGCCTATTTTACAAAAGCACAACAGGTAAGGCAGATACTCTTAAAAACTACTCAAGCTATTTTTAAGAATTACGACGCAATTATTGGCCCGACCGTGCCCTCACCTGCATTTCGAATTGGCGAAAAAAGTAACGACCCGATAGAAATGTTTCTTGCAGATATTTATACCGTTTTTGCAAACCTCGTTGGTATCCCGGCTATTTCACTCCCCTTGTTTACGCACAGTTCTGGCATGCCCTTTGGTATTCAGGCAATGGTTTCACAAGGCAATGAATTAACTTTACTGCGCCTTTCAAAAATGTTCATGGATTTAAAAGGGAAAGAATAGCCAAACAGGAATGGAACAATAAACATGGGTTTATTATTCCACCACCTTATTTGAGCTTTCATTTAATTCCATTATTTATGCAACAGATTACTTTGCCTTCAAATTGCTTAAAACAGATTGTATTTCCTTTTGCAATTACATTAGTTGCGTTCACCTCTATGTCTTATAAAGACAAGAATTATACTGCCAAAAAATTTATTCAACCTTTTCAAAATACTAGTGATAGCGTTAAAGGTTTTAAAACGCTGCTGAATACAGGAGCAGCTAATGCAGATATTTCGGGGCACTTTGAACTCAACCCAAGAGCGATTCCATTTGTTGAAGATTATATAAATAAACAGGGGGGTGATCTTGAAAAAATGAAAACATGGGGAATGCCATATTTTGCCCTTTACGAAAAAATTTTATCGGCAAATGGGCTACCCATTGAGCTAAAATATCTTTCAGTTATTGAAAGCAGCCTGCAGTCAAACGATGTATCTTATGCAGGTGCTGTGGGTCCCTGGCAACTAATGCCCGATGAGGCTAAACGTTTTGGGTTAAAAGTTAACAGCCAGTTCGATGAACGAACCAATTATCTTAAAAGCACCATTGCAGCTTCCAAATTACTTAAAGAATTATATAACCAGTTCGGCGATTGGTTGCTTGTAATTGCAGCTTATAATGCAGGTGTAGGCGGAGTAAAAAATGCCATTAGCAAAGCGGGATCAAAAAATTTCTGGGACCTGCAAATGTACCTGCCCGAGCAAACCCGCAACCATGTAAAAAAATACATCGCCACACATTATTTTTTTGAAGGCTCCGGAGGTTGGACAACACTCACCGCATCTGAATCTGACGAAAAGAAAATAGCTATCACAAACGCTAAAATTAAAACCGACAGTTCCCATCTTATAAATTTTGAAACTGTGCAGGTTAGTGGTAAATACAATTCCGTTGTAATTGCAAATACGCTTCTAATGGATATTAAACAATTCAACGAACTAAACCCCGGGTTCGATAAAATACTCGCAGAAGGTTACTCATATATCTTAAGCCTTCCTGCCGATAAAATGATATTGTTTAAAAATAAAAGGCAACAGATACTTTATCAAAGTGTGCAGGTTTTATTATCTGATGCCGCAGGTCAAACCGCTCCAGCCTCAAACTAAAATGTCAGTTATGATTTTCTGTGTCCACATCTTTTTTTCCATTCCTCTTTAAACTTATCCCGTTCTTCTTCGTTCATACCGGTCCATTTATCTTTCCAGGGTAACTCTTTAAATGATGGCTTACCACCATGGCCAAAACGAAAACCGCCAAACAATATCCTGCATAATATTAATAAGCCAAGCGCCTGCCAATAAGTTATAGCTGGTACACTGGCAATGACCGTTATAATTGCGTTCCACAAAAACATGACAACAGCTCCAAGCAAAAAAAGTATGGCCGGCACAACAAGCAAAAAGAAAAATCCCTTTTTCTTCCGGCTATATTTGTATTGATTTTCCTCAGTCATTTTTTGTAGTTTAATAGTTGGTAAATTCTAAATACAATGATTCTAATTTTTTACGTAAATGCTTTACAGCATAGCCTTTGCGCGAAATAATGGTTTTAATATTCTCGCCGGTTTTATCTGCAATTTGCTGCAGCGTCATATCTTCCAGTTCGTTCCATTCAAAAACCTGGCGCTGGTTTTCGGGTAATTCATCAAGCGCTGTAAAAAGCTCCTGCCAGAACAATTCGCGCAACTGCTCTGTTTCAGGCGAGTCAGAATATGCCAGCAAAATTTCTTTAAAACTAAATTCACCTTCTTCATCTTCATGAAGCAAATGATCCAGCGATGCTTCTTTTTTCTTCCTGTATTTATCTGTTATTTTATTACGGGCAACACGAAAAAGCCAGCCGCTCATCTGTTCAATTTCATCAGCATTTACAAGGTTGCTTAACTGGAACCATACATCCTGCAAAATATCTTCAGCATCTTCGTTGCTGTTTACTTTGCCGCGTATAAACCCAAATAAACGCTTGCCGTATTCCTTTACGGCATGCGCTATGTTTTGTTTGGGCAGTTGCGTCATTTGTATGGTTATTTGCTCATTCATTTTTTATGCAGACGAATGAAAAGCTGCTTTACTTTATTTATTAAATCAGCATGGTTTTAATAGCCGAAAAATTTAAAGTTAGAAGTATTCATGCATGTAAAATTTTAATCGGGAATATTTTGAACCCGGCAAATAACATGCATTGAGCTTTCGTTGCGTCGCACACTTTTACTGCAGAACAAGCCTGAACTTTCAACAGCCCGCGAAACAGTAAACCTAAAGTTCAATAAAGCGCTAAACGTACAAGAGTGCGACGCAAGAAACGGCGAAAAATGATTCTTTGCCGGGCTCAAAAAATAAAATAATATAGAGGCTTTTATCTTATTAAAACAAGGGTTCCTTTTTTGAAAATCCTGTTTCCCTTGTAATCTATTCCTTCAACTTTCCACACAAAAGCGGCACTTCCCTGTCGTTTGCCTGCGTAAGTACCATCCCATGCAATGGAAGGGTTGCTTGTGGTGAAAACCATTTGACCGAAGCGGTTATAAATAGTAAAATATTTAAACTCTTTAATACCAACAGGTATTGCTTTTGCCACATCATTTAAGCCATCGCCGTTGGGTGTAAAGCCGGTAGGCACAAAAATATCTGCATCCCTGTAAACACGCACAACGATATTGTCGTGGGCTTCACAATCATCGCTGGTGCGGGCAGTAACTGTATAAACAATATCGTTGTTTAAAACCGCAATTGGGTTTTGTATATACGGATTATCGAGACCGCTGGCAGGTAACCACGAATAACCCGTAAAACTATTGTTGCCAATATCAACTGCATTTAACTGCAATGGTTGGTTAATGGCAATTGAAGTATCCCTTCCTGCAAAAATTTGGACTGCGGGTTTAACGGTTATATGAACTATTGCGGGAGTTAAAGAGTTACATCCATTGGCATCTGTAATACTGAGCGTATAAGTAATATTTTCCGTTGGCTTAATAACAACTGGACTTGCAACACGTGTACTGGAAAGAAAAGTTGGAGGAGCCCATGAATATTTAGTTCCATTACTTCCCTTAAGCTGAACATTGTTTCCCAAACAAACCGAGGCATCGTTACCTGCATCGGGTACTGGTGCAGGATTTACAAAAACAGTAACAGTATCTTTTTGCATACATGCGCCTGAGGTTGCAGTAAGAATATATGTTGTGGTATTTTGAGGCGATGTTAAGGGATTTAATATTGATGGATTACTAAGACCGTCAGTTGGGAACCATGAAAAATCGCTTCCCGTTGTTTCTGCTTTCAATTGCGTTGGCGTGCCCTCGCAAATTGATATGTCTACTCCGGCATTTACCGAAATAGAATTGGTTGAGCCAACAGATAAGCTTATCGAATTGCCGGTACAGCCGTTGGCATCTTTAACAGTAACGGTATAAGCAGCAGCAGTAAGCCCTGTGAAGATATTGCTCAGCTGAAAATTAGTTCCGTCAATTGAATACTGCAATGGCGGTGTACCGCCGGTTGCATTAGCAGTGATGCTTCCGTTGCTGCTTCCGCAGGTAGAAGGCATTGCACTAGCCGTCAATGATGATCCAATTGCACTGTTTATTGTTACAGGTATTGTGCCAGTGCATCCATTGGCATCTTTAACTGTTACTGTGTATGGACCTGCTGCTAATTTGGTAAAAATATTGCTTAATTGAAAAGTAACACCATTAATGGAATATTGAAGGGGAGATGTCCCGCCATTAGCAGTTACGGTAATGCTTCCATCACTTTTATTACACGAAGCATTAGCAGAAGTTACGGAAAGCAAGGGCCCGGCCAAATTGAGAATAGATGGAGTGATAGTTTTTGTACATCCATTAGCATCTTTTACAATTACAGTATAAGGTCCTGCCGCTAAGGACGAAAAGATATTGCTTGCCTGAAAAGTAGTTCCATTAATTGAATATTGTAAAGGGGCAGCCCCCCCTGTTGCAGTAGCTATGATAGATCCATTATTGTTTGCACAAGTGGTATTTACTACTTTCACTGTGAGTAGTTGCGGACCATTGATATTTCCCACTAAAACTGCTTTAGCATTGATACATCCGTTTACATCTTTTACTGTTACTGTATAACTGCCTGCTGCAAGTCCGTTGAAAATATTGTTGCTTTGGAAAGTGATGCCGTCAAGACTGTATAACAGACCCGTGTCACCTGTTCCTGTTGCCGTAATAACACCATTGCTGTTCCCGCATGTTGTTGAAACCGCAGTAAGGGATAATTGCAGCCCGGAAGAATTACTAACCGTTACACCTGTTGTGTTTGAGCAACCATTTGCATCTTTTATCATAACAGTATAAAAACCTGCTGCAAGGCTTGTAAAAATATTACTGCTTTGAAAAACAGTCCCGTTTATGCTGTATTCATATGGTGTTGTTCCATTACTACCGGTAGCAGTAATACTTCCATCGGTACTGTTGCATGCAGCAGCAACAGTATAGGCTGAAACCTGGGGTATTGCAATTTTCAAAACGGCTATTGCAGCTTTGCTAAAACAATTATTGACATCTAAAACTGTTATAGTATAAGTGCCGGGTGAAAGATTGTTAAAAGTGTTACTACTTTGAAAAATCGTTCCGTCAATACTGTATTTTGCCGGTAAAGTTCCTCCTGTAACATTTGCTGTTATGCTCCCGTTATTTGTGTTGCAGCTGGCACCATTAGTTGTTAACGATAAAACAGGAGCACCTGGATTTAAGACTGTTATAGTTGCTCCTCCCGTACATGCTGATCCATCTCTCACTGTAATTGTATATGTTCCTGCTGAAAGTCCTGTAAACAATCCACTATTTTGATAAACACCCCCGTTAATATTGTAAGTAAGGGTGCCCGTACCCCCGCTTCCCTTAGCAGTAATGGTTCCGTTGTTTAAGCCACAGGAGCCATCGGTATGAGATGTCGTAAGAGTTGGCCCACCAGTGTTTAAAACGATCACATCAACCGTACCAAAGCAACCATTATCGTCCTGTACAATGATTGTATATGTACCTGCTGATAAACCAGTAAATGTTCCACTACTTTTAAATGGACCTCCGTTTAAACTATATGTATATGGAGGACTTCCTCCTTGTCCCTTAGCTGTTATTGTTCCTGTGCTTAATCCACAAGGCGTGGGTACAGATGTTGCAGTTACTGTTGGTGCACCAGGATCTGCAATTGTTCCCTTAATTGTATTAGTACATCCATTTGCATCTTTAACTGTTACTGTATGCACGCCTACAGGAACATTGAGAAATTGTGTGGTATTAATAAATGGTCCTCCATCAAGGCTGAAAGTATAAGGTGCCGTGCCACCTGCTGCAACAATATTATCAATTCTTCCGAAAGGGCCATCACCTGTACAGGACTCTGCATCATGAAATTTTGCATTTATTGTTGGGCCCGTACCTGTAACATTTATGATTGTTACAGTTGCTGCAGATGAGCATCCTGTTGCATCTCTAACAGTTATTGTGTAAGTACCGGGTGTAAGGCCATAAAAAAAACCGCTGCTCTGAAATGTGGTGCCATTTATACTGTACGACAAAGGAGGTGTGCCACCGCTTCCGCTGGCAGTGATAGTTCCATCTTTATTGCTGCATGAGTTTCCTGCTATTGCCATTACCTGTACGCTGGAAGATGCATCTACAAAAACAGTTGCATTTGCAATACATCCATTTGCGTCTTTTACTGTTACTGTATAATTTGCACTTGCAATACCTGTAAAAATATTGCTGCTCTGAAATATGGTTCCATCAATACTGTATTGCAAAGTTCCAACACCTCCTGATGCAGTTGCTGTAATACTTCCATTATTTGCGCTGCAGTTTGTCGAAATGGAACTTGCTGTAAGGTGCAGTCCGTCTGCATTATCTATAAATACAATTGTTGTGTTTGTACACCCATTTACATCTTTTACTGTTACCGTATAATTCCCTGTTGAAAGGCCGTTAAAAACATTACTGCTGTTGAAAGTTGTTCCGTCAATACTGTATTGTAATAGTCCCGTGCCGCCTGTTCCCGTTGCAGTAATAGTGCCATTATTTACAGTGCAGGAAGCAGCTGTTTCAACAACTGTTATTTGCGGGGCTACTGTATTGTTTACGGTAACTGTTGTTGTAGCAATACAACCCAATGCGTCTTTTACATACACAATATAATTGCCCGTCGCAAGTCCTGTAAAAATATTACTCCCTTGAAATGTAAATGCATTGATACTGTACTGAAAAGGTGATGTGCCGGTTGCAGTAACGGTTATTGTTCCATTACTTGTGCTGCAGGATGCAGCCGTTGATATTGCTGATAGCGTTGGTCCATTGGAATTATTAACTGTTACGGTTGTTGTATTAGTACAGCCGTTTGCATCTTTAACGGTAACCGTATAAGAACCTGCTGCAAGTCCGGTAAAAATATTATTGCTTTGGAAAAACACACCGTTGATGCTGTATTGCAAAGGTGAAACCCCGCCTGTTCCAGTTGCCGTAATACTGCCATTCACATTATTGCAGGATGCTGTTGATGCTACTGCTGTAACTGTGGGACCGGGCGAATTGTTTACGCTAACATTGAAAGTATTGATACATCCGTTTGCATCCTTCACCGTTACAGTGTATGCACCTGCGGCAAGGTTAGAAAAAATATTACTGCTTTGAAAAATATTTGCATTAATGCTGTATTGCAGGGGTGCAGTTCCGCCTGTTGCTAAAACCGTAATGCTTCCATTGTTATTATTACAGGTTGTAGAGGCAGGGATAGCGGTAAGCTGTGGCCCTGCTAAACTGTTTATGTTCACACTTACAACATTGGTACAGGAGTTTACATCTTTTACTGTAAGCGTGTATTGACCACCAATAAGACCGGTAAAAAAATTATTGCTTTGAAAAGTAGTTCCATCAATGCTGTATTGATAGGGCGCAGTACCACCAGAACCCGTTGCAGTTATAGATCCATTGTTGTTAACACAGGTTGCATCAGTCTTTGTAAATGTTACGGCAGGGCCATTTGAATTAAGAATATTTACAACAACAGTATTTTTACATCCATTTGCATCTTTTACCGTTATGGTATACAGCCCCGAGGCAAGTCCCGTAAAACTTCCGCTGCTTAAAAATGTAATTCCATCTTTACTAAAAGTGTAAGGAGCGGTGCCACCAGATCCTGATGCAGTAATAGTTCCCGTATTGCTTCCGCAGGTTGCATCAACTTTGGTTATGGACAGAACTGGCCCCGGCAAAACAAAATCAACAGTTGCCTGTGTACCGCTGCAGGCCTGGTTAATAGTTGCTTTTACTGTATAGGTGATGTTAGGACTAATACCTGTAAATACTCCTGTAGAATTACTGATTATGAATGTAGAACCTGAATATAAGTTATAGGTTACTGTAGAGCCAGATGGAGGTGTAGGGCTGATGGTCACTGTTGCAGAAGCTGTTGAGCAGTTTGGAACAACCGATAAAGTATAAGATGTATTTGGGCATCCATAAGATGATATATCAAACGATGCAACAAAACCATCTCCGCTGGCATACAATATTTTTTGAGCCTCATTATAAGCAAGGTCATACACTGAGTTACTTGTAAACCCGCTTACAGTTATATCCGGTGCTGCCGCATCGTTAAAAGTGGAACCGTCGAACTTATATACTTTAATTGTTCCGTTGGTTGAACCAATAAAAATATTATTGCATTCATCTGCAATTATTCCCCCGGTCATAAGTGATGTGGCGCTTGCAATGGTTAGCGGTGTGCCTGCACCATTACCTGTTGCTTTATCAAATGCTTTCAGGTTTTTGCCATCCCAGAAAAACAAATAGCTGGAGTTTATTGCAAATACATTACTCGAGTTGTCTATTTCCGGTGTTAGAAGGTAAGGCCTGTTTGCAATTTCCTGTATAGTAGTAAAACCAGATGAAGTTTTCCATGCAACAGATGCGCTGCTGTAAGGTGCCGTGTTTTTATATATCTGGTTCGATAGTGAAGGGGTTCCATACAATGAACCATAAATGCTGTAAAGGTCACTTGTTACCGGGTCAATTACAATATCAGAAATATCCTGCGCCCATCCGCTTGTTCCCGTATAAGCAATACCGGTAATATTTAATGAACTGATCGTTGTTGATGGTGGGCTGCACACACCTAAATTAATATTCGAATTAGTACCGCCACCCGCAATTATTATTTGTGGAAAACCTCCATTGCAGCTCCAGAACATTTTCCAGTCTTCCCTGAAATTTGGGTTTGCTGTACTTATATAATTATCATACAAGCCTGTTGTGTTAAGCCTTATAATGCTAAACCCGTCTATATATTCAAAGCCCTGGCCAAGATAAATATTACCTGTTGTTTTTTCAACTACCCAGCCGCCATAATAAGTACCAAACGACCATGACGGGTTTAGTAATGTACCCGAGAAAGTCCACTGTAATACACCATTTGCATCATATTTCGCCATTTTATGACTTGTACCATCTCCCCCTCCTGTTACATAAATATTGCCGTTATAATCAAAATCAATATCCTTTGCCTTGCCATTATTTGTACCCGTCAGATTTCCTGTTCCGGTTACAAAAGGATCTATCACAATGGGTTTGTTCCGGTCATAATTCTTTGGAAGTTCAAAGCTTACTTCCCGGTCTTTTATGGTAAAACGTGAATTAATTTTTTTTGCAGTATTAACATCAGCATCGCTTTCATCTCCATAGAATGAAACGGGCACAGATTCTTTAATCCCATCAATATCAGATTTTATAACCAGGTTGCCCGATAAGTCTTTCCTTATACTTTTTATATCACCGCCATAACGCATTTTTACAGCACCCAAATCTGCGCCTGGCTTTACCAGCAACCTGTATTCAAACCCGTCTTTTTTATCAGGGTTAAATGAGTACACAACATCTATTCCCGGGTACAGCTCTTTGTAGGTTATTTTTTTATAGCCGGTTGTTTTTTCCTGCAGCGACCCATAAGTAAGGTAACCCGCAGTGGGTTGTTCCATTATTATTTGCGGGTGCGGGTTTGCATTCAGCCATTCCATTGAAATAGCCCGGTTAATAAGCTCCACTTTCTTCTCTTCTTCCTGCTCCTTTCTGCCCTCCGTTTTTTCCTTCCGCTCTTTTTTTTCACGCTCTTCTTCCGATGGGCCTTCTGTTTTTTGCTGAACATGAATAAGCCCGTGTTCCGTAAACAATACAGGCATTCCCAAACCTTCATAACCAAATAATATCCTGCCCATATAACCATACTTTGGCAGTGTATCGCCATACTGCCCAATATTCTTTACAAACCTTGTTTTTGTGCCAAATAAATCATCTGTCTTACTGCTGATTTTATCAGTTGCAAAAACAGTACGTGGCGATGAAATGCTGTTTTGATCTTTTGCATTATTCAAAGAAAGCTCCTGAGAAAAAGCTTCATTTAACGGCAACAGAAAAAGTAAGGAAAAAAGTAATCCTGGTAACACAGCAATCAGCAATTGGTTTAAGCGGTTCATCCAGGATGAATTTTATAATCTAAGCTGTTTATAAATAATAAGCGGTTAAGTTAGTTTAGATACCAGTTAGTATAGTAAACATATAAAAACGTAACCATGAATTTAAACAAAATATGTTGTAATGGTAAAAGCAATAACCGAAGAGGAATATACACCCTGCAAAATCAATTAAGGCAAACAGTATAAAAAATAAAAGCAGATGATTTTTTGAGCCAAGAGGTGAGCGGAGCCGAACCATAGTTTTAATGGCATCGTTCCTTGCGTCGCACACTTGTACAGCATAACTAGGCTGAACTTTCAACAGCCACGGAGTCATGAACTCAATGCTCATTAAAACGCCAACAGTACAAGAGTGCGACGCAAGAAAAGCTTCATGTATATTCTTCAGCCTGGCTACAAATTATAACAACTTTATACCGGCAACTATTAAGAAGAAAACAGCATTAAGCCTCCTGCTCAAAATACAGTTTATAAAAATGCTTGCCGGTGGCTTCGTCGTAACCTTTCTCAATCATATCGCGGCGGCCATGTATGTAGATATGGAAATTTTTGTCAAGCTTTAAAACAGTTTTAAAAGCACGCTCCTGTTTTTTTACCGCCGAAAGATGAATGTCGAATTCATCTTCTATCTCAACATTTCTTGCCTGCTGGTAGGTTTGTTTGTACTGCGTAAATGCATCCATTACTTCGGGATGATGGATTACTTCTTTCGCAAATTCATCTGCCTGAAAGTGGTCTTTGGTTTTAAAATATTCCATGCTGCGGTTAAGCATATCTATCTGCCCGCTTTTAGTTACATCAAACTTTTCGGCAATCTCGTTGCTGATAAAAAGTTTGCACATACCCAGCGCATTATTGGTGTTATGATAACTGTTGGCATAAGGCGTAACCTGCAAAAAATCGTTTACCCAATACTTTGCATTGTTTTGTTTGTTGCTGTTATCCACCACGCAAACCACATAACCTTCTTCGCGGTTTTCTTTAAAAATAATACAGCCTTTATCAAGCTTATTTATGTTGATGCCGTCTTCGGCAATTACTTCCCAATCCTGCCCGTGCGGAAATACTTTTAAAAAAGTTTCTTTGGTTTCGCTTTTAAAAAGTCCTACTGCTTCTACGTACCCGGTACCGAATGGCACGTTTTTAAAATGCGCAACATACAGCTCTCCTTCTTTTACTTTTACATGGCTGCTCTTGGTATAAAGAAAATGCGCCAGCATGGCCGACTGTGCTGTGAACTTTTCCGGATGTTTAAAAATTTCGCTTACATAACTGTACACTTCGTTTAACTCCAGGTCGCTGATATGTGTAAAATGATATTGCTCATGTTCGTTAAACGGGCCAAGAAAATATTTAGTAAGCAAGCCCCTTACAATTTCATCATTTAATGTAAGCGGGTTAGATGATAATTTTAAAACTTCGCCGCGTGTGGGGTTTCCAACTTTATGTACAATTACCTGGTTTAGTTCTACACTGTCTATGCCTGTCATAATGCGGCGAAGATAATTGTTAGCAAACACTGTTTAAAAATTCAAGTAGTTTAAACCCGTGTTTACTATTAAATCATGCCACTGAATATAATATTTGAATGCACGGATATTAATTGTATTTTGTTCTGCATCTAAAACTATAAGTATATGGGCAACTTTGGATTCCAGGAAATCCTTCTCCTGCTAATAATTTTCTTACCAATAGGGTTGATCATTTATTTCAGCTCCATTCGCAAGTCTTATCCAATTCCCGAAGAAGAAAAGGGTGAGGACAAATTACATATCGGTCTTCAGATTTTATCTTTTCTTATTCCGTTAGCAGGTGCTGTTATTTACTTTGCAAACAAGGATAACTATCCAAATAAGGCAGGCACTGCAGCACGGACAGCGTGGTGGGGGTTTGGCATTGGTATCTTGGCAAGAATTATATATGCGCTTCTATAAAAAACCCGGCTATAAAAATAGCCTGCAACTGAATGCCTTCTAATGGTTAACCCTCAACTGTAAAAAATAGCCGTACATTAAATTTTCCATACGGCTTATTCCCTAACTTCATCGTGTAACGATTTTTTTTCATTATTGCCAAATACACAATCTAATTTTTATGTCAAACGAAAGCAGCAGTAACTCCCGCAGAAAATTTCTTCAGCAAATAGGCAGCACCAGTTTATTGCTGGCAGCAAGTCCGCTTGCAAGTTTTGCAGCCAAAGAAAAAGCAGAAGAGCGCACCATCTTTTACAATAAAAAAATTACTGCCAACGATAAAATAAGGCTTGCCGTAATTGGCTACGGCATACAGGGACATGGCGATGTAAAAACAGCTTTGAACGTGCCTGGTGTTGAGTTGGTTGCAGCCTGCGATCTTTATACAGGCAGACTCGAAAATGCAAAAGAACTGCACGGCAAAGATTTGTTCACCACCAAAAATTATCATGAGATTCTCGACCGCAAAGATGTAGATGCCATCATTATCGCCACCAGCGATCACTGGCATGCACGCATTACAAAAGAAGCCTTGAAAAAAGGTAAAGCCGTGTATTGCGAAAAGCCCATGGTACATAAAATTGCCGAAGGTATGAGTGTGGTGGAAGCGCATAAAGCAAGTGGAAAAATTATGCAGGTGGGCAGCCAGCGGGTAAGCAGTATTGTATATAAAAAAGCTCAGGAAATTCTTGCCTCCGGCGAAATTGGTAAGCTGAATATGGTGAATGCAGTGTACGACAGGCAGGGCTCTATCGGTGCATGGGAATACACCATGCCTTCTGATGCATCGCCTGATACAGTTGACTGGAACCGCTATGTAGAAGGTATGAACAAAATGCCGTGGGATGTAAAAAAATTCTTCTGGTGGCGCAACTATAAAGATTTTGGAACCGGGGTCGCAGGCGATCTTTTTGTGCACCTGCTTTCCGGCACGCATTTAATTACCGGCTCAAAAGGGCCGCATAAAATATTCTCTTCAGGGCAGCTTTCTTACTGGAAAGATGGCCGCGATGTTCCAGATGTAATGACGGGCATCCTCCAGTATCCCGATGCTGCCGAGCATCCCGCTTTTCAGCTTACGCTACAGGTTAATTTTATCAGCGGCACCGGCGGGCAGGAGATCATAAAACTGGTGGGCGAAGAAGGCACCATCGAAATAAAAGGTAACGGCCTTACCGTTAAGCACAGCATCATGCCCAAGGCTCCCGGTTTTGGCGGTTACGATGCGCTGTTCACTTACCCCAAGGCCATGCAGGATTCTTTAACGGAGGCGTACAATAAGCGTTACACCGAGGATGAAAAGAAACGACCTACAAAAGCAGATATAGAATTTAAAGCACCTGTTGGATACAGCGACCACCTTGATCATTTTACCAACTTTTTCGATGCGGTAAGAACGGGCAAACAATCTGTTGAAGACTCCACTTTTGG